>JAJCYJ010000226.1 GCA_029262975.1 Saprospiraceae bacterium | reverse complement strand
CGCCAATAAGATCGTAAAACTACTCGAAAGAGAAGATATCTCGGCCGAAGCGATCCATGGAAATAAATCCCAGCCTGCTCGTCAAAAGGCATTGGGAAATTGTAAAGACGGATCAACTAAAGTGCTCGTTGCCACAGATATAGCGGCACGGGGGATTGACGTCACCGACTTATCCCTGGTCGTCAACTACGATCTTCCAAATGTTCCTGAGACATATGTCCATCGAATAGGTCGAACCGGACGTGCCAGTGCAAGTGGCATCGCTATTTCATTCTGCGATATGGAGGAAAGATCCCTTTTAAGGGATATCGAAAAATTGATAAAACAGAAAATATCAATTGTAACTGATCACCCATTTCCAGATGACGGAATCAGGGAGCCAAAATCGGACAAACCTAAGAATCAAAGATCTGGAGGCCACAAAAATTCTAAAAAGAAAAAATCTTATAAGCATACAAATGCTTCATCATCTGGCAAGAGTCGTTATTACAGGTAAGTTGGGATAATGCGACTTCCATCAACCCGGAATTATAAAATCCAATAATTGAATAGATGAATTGTCTTTTCTGATAAGGTTTTTTTGCGTTTCGAATACATACAAATTACATGTTGTTTCAAAAGAAGTTCGTATCCGCTACTTCTCCCATGTAATTAAATATATTTGGACTCACATAAATAATACAGATGGAAGTTTCCGCCAGAAACCTGCATAGGGATATTGGATATTTTTACGTTGGATTGCTTATTGCTTTTTCTATCTCAGGAATATTTCTCAATCATAGGCAGGTGTGGCACCCTTCTAAATACCGTGCCGAAGTAACGGATGTAACGATCGAGATGCCTGAAGATCCGGAAACCATTGATGAAAAGATGGTTGCATCAATGGGGCGTAAATTGGGTATTACAGAAGCAATTAGAAGATTTAGGGTCAATAACGGTGAATTGCTGGTGTCCTTTGAAAAACACGACCTCACAGTCGATGTCCTGTCAGGGTCAGGAGATTTAGTCAAATATATCAAAGTGCCCGTCCTGGCGCAAATGACTCAACTGCATCAGGATACTAATAAATGGTGGATATATTATTCTGATTTCTTTGGATTGGCTATGCTCACTATGGCTATCACAGGAATGTTTATGATCCCGGAGGGGGCATTAAGTTTTAGAAAAAGAGGATGGAAACTTGCACTGACAGGAATCATTTTCCCGCTGATATTTTTATTTTTATTATCCTGATTTTTTTCAAAACCCTTCAGTTAGACACGCGTTCTAAGGTTACCAAATATCAAGTACCGTTAAAATGGAATAAAGAAAAATATCACTTAGAAGAAAGAATCCAACTATAAAGAGATTTTAATTATGAGCGTTGAACAATGCTACGAGGTTAACTTCACTTTATAGTTAGCTTGATTTATGATTAGAAAATTAATTTCGTGAGCAGTAAAAGTTTCAAATTTATAATTATCGGTGCTGGTTTATCAGGACTGGTTTCTGCACGCAGACTCATGCAACAAGGAGTAGAAGATTTCATAATACTTGAAGGAAGGGACAGAATCGGAGGAAGAATCAATACGCACAGTCACATAGACCTTGGTGCCACCTGGTTTCAAACACATCATACAGCACTATCCGAATTGCTTGGTGCATTGGATATAAATAAGTTCAGACAATATACAGAAGGCCAAAGTATCTTTATTTATAGTTCTATGGCCCCGCCCCAGTATTTCAAAAATGATCAAAACAATGCAGCATTCAGAATCGAAGGAGGTTCGATTGATCTAATAAATAAACTTGCTCTTTCTCTCGACAAGAAAACATATTTGAATACTAGAGTCACCGAAATTTTGGAAGATGGTGATCGTGTAAAAATAAAAACTACAGAGGGATTATATGCAGCGCAGAAAGTAATACTCACAATACCTCCCCAACTCGCAACTCAAATACACTTCAGTCCTGCGTTGCCTCATAATCTTAAAGAAGTCATGTCCAATACACATACCTGGATGAGCAATGCCATAAAGGTAGGGATCACGTATGATCGTCCATTTTGGCGAATGAAGCAACTCTCGGGCACAATAGTCGGGCATATCAGTCCGGTTATTGAGCTTTATGACCATTCTAATTATGAAGGCAATAAATTTGGTTTAATGGGATTTGTCAATGAAGGATTGCGTAATGAAACGGCAGAAGGAAGAAAAGAACGCATCATGTTATATCTTGAAAAACACTTTGGAAAAGAGGTAAGAAATCATAATGAATATTTGGAAAAAGATTGGTCTACTGACATTTTTACTTCAAGTCAGCGACTTAATTCAGTGTATATCAGTCCGAATTATGGCAATCCTCTTTTTGAGCATGTCTATTTAAATGGGAAAGTAAAATTTTCCGGAGCCGAAACTTCTTCGGTACATGGAGGATATATGGATGGTGCAATACTCAGTGGGAATAATGCTGTCGATAAATTCAACGGCTAATGGGCCTTGCTAGGTTAATAGACCGCCATTAAATTGGTCCGTGTGTCAAACATTTTAGCTGAATCATAGTCATTACAATCCTTGATGTAGATATAACTTAGAGTGCACGGCTACCTATGGCTA
>JAJCYJ010000225.1 GCA_029262975.1 Saprospiraceae bacterium | reverse complement strand
TCAATCTCTAAATTGATCTCTGATAACAACGCTGTGCGCAATCTATTTAATCTCATCTTCCCTATATAACACCATGGGCAGATGTAATCTGAAAATAGTTCAATCTGGACAGTACGCATAAATTATGGGTAATTTTGAATTGTAAATATAAATTTATTAGAACCAAGCATGTGAATAATAGATGACTTGTTCTTATATTTCATGATGCACCGTACATGGGCTCATATCTTACATTTATTGACTCATTATAGCATTGTATAAGTGCATACGCTTTCTCTCCCTTCGAGTGTGGACGCACTCGACCCTATGGGATCGGTCGTTCATCCTGAAATAGGTATACAGATTTGAAAGTATCCCCATTGAGGGGGATAGAATGGTACATGACTTAGCGATTTTTCCTTTCTATTTGCTTTGCCTTTTTGACTTTCTCACTTCTCTAAATAGAATTCAAATAAACTTTTTATTTTACCAATGTTTAAAAAATGAAATCAGCTTTTTGCATAAGTGAATTCCACCCCCACAACCCCCTCAAAGGAGAATTGTGCAAGTCTTAACCATGTAATCTAATTTATTTGCTTTGCCTTTTGACTTTGAATAAAAAGTAAATATCATAGTGAAAAGAATCCTCATTTAGAAAACCGAATGAGTTACAGAAAATGCTCACTTGATAATATAATTCTGAAATAATTGTTTCAATTAGTCTAGTCTATCCAGCCTCTTCTGTTATCGGTTAACTCTTTGCGTTTTTGATCTACTATTGATTTTAATAGCCTGGCCCGATCAGGATACTTCTTAATCAAGTTATGAGACTCATTGTCATATTTCAAATCCGTTAACTGGGGACTTAACGTCATCGTCATTGAAAATGAACCAAACATCCTCAACGAAGTACCTATAGCATCTTCATGGTATTTAAATTGGGTATCTCTTACACCCTCTATATTTCCTGATCCTGCTGAATTGTAAAAGACATATTGATGTGGACCCGGACCAGAACCCAAAATAATGGGTAAAATACTCTTGCCATCTATGATCCGGTCATCAGGTAACGGGATATCCAATAAATCCAAAATAGTCGGAAAGATATCCATATTGGTAGCCAAGACATTTGTCTCTCTTGGGTTTGAAATAAAAGAGGGTCCATAGATTATCATGGGCACTTTCTGCCCTCCCTCATAGGTCAGTTGTTTCCGCCCCCTAAGATTACCCACACTGCCTTGTACATCTGCACCATTGTCACTCGTAATAAAAACCAATGTTTGCTCAGTAAGATTTAATGATTGCAGGGATTCCATTATCTGACCGACACTCCAATCCAAATCCTCAATTACATCACCATACAAACCCGCTTTAGACTTTCCGTCCTGCCTGGCAGAACTAAAGTGAGGGACATGAGGCATTGAGTGAGGCAGGTATAAAAAGAAAGGTTTCTCCTGGTTTTTTTCAATGAAAGCAATTGCTTCTCTTGTATAGTTTTCAGTAAACTTAGACTGGTCTACACCTTCAACTTTTAACGGGGTATCCATGTCATAATATCCATAACGAAATGAAGAGTTTTCCAACTCCTTTTTGTCTTCTTCAATGATTTGTCCATCGCGATAGATGTGCAGTGGTATCATATCATTACTATATCTCACTCCAAAAAAGTCATCAAATCCAAAATCATTAGGTAGGTGCCCTTCTATATCTCCGAGATGCCATTTTCCAATTAATGCCGTCGCGTAACCATTAGCTTTTAACGCCTCAGATATCATGATCTCATCTCTGGGGATTTCATTTTTAGATCCCTGCATTTTTCGCTGGTCAGCGATCGGGTTTCCTTCCGGGAAATAGACGTGATCTCCAGCATAGGCTCGCAACGGAAAACGCCCTGTCAGTAACCCAGCCCTGGAAGGTGTGCAGACTGAAGAACAAGAATAAAAATCCGTCATTCTAATCCCTCTTTCAGCGAGACTATCAATCACAGGTGTGTAAATCAACTGATTGCCATAGCAGCTGAGATCTCCATACCCCAAGTCATCAAAATTTATAATTATAATATTGGGAAGGATTGTATCCCTGGCTACAAGCGAAGATAAATATGCTTGCTTTTTATTTAATCTCTCCGGATGAAGCGGTTCATAAGAACCAATCTTTATCGGCCTCCATACAAACCAAAAAATCAGACCGCCTAATAAAATAACAATGACGGTATAGCCAATCGTCATTACTATAAAATTCCATGATTTGCGCATCATTATTATTGAATATGGTCTTAAGATAAGCTGTGCGGCGATTCGAAAGGTAAATTAAACGAGGGAATTATCATATTTTATCATAGACGGACATTTCTTTAATCATTAATATGTGCTTTCGAAGCAGCGAATTTATTTGGAAGAATTCAAGAATGTGCAAATTTCTTCAAGAGCATTTTTACCTTCGGGAATAGGAAATATCGGATAATCATGCTGCATACCTTCTGCCTCGAAATAATCAAAAGTCACCTGAGCATTATTCAATTTTTCTATTAATCGGGGCATATCCACCAAAAAGACCTCTGAAGTACCTACCCAAATTCCAACTTCAGGTAACCCGCTAAAGTCTCCATAAATAGGAGAGACCAGGTAATTCTTTACTTCATCACCGCCTGCATAATTTCTACCCGCCAGCTTTAAAGCTTCAATATTGAGAATGTAATCCATTTTATCAAGCCTTAAAGGAATGGGAACCGTCATGCCGGCATCAACCCATGGGGAAATCAATACTAATTGTACAGGCATTGGAAGTTTGTTTTGTTCTTTCATTTTCAACGCTAGAGCAAGAGATAGCCCACCTCCAGCGGAGTCCCCCATAAAAATGAATTGATCCTTTGAGAATTCCTTAGATATAATACCATAAGTCTCGATGACCATGTTGAAAGTATCAACATGCGTATGTTAAGGTGTCAAGGGATACTCTAGCATAGTCAGCCGATATCCTGAATTTTCAATTATCTTATCTATAAATCGCCAGTGAAATATTGTAATCTCATTCGCATAGGCACCACCATGAAAAAATAAAATATGCTTCGATACATCTTCCAATTTAGGAGTGATCGTATATACCCTTCTATTCCGAATAATTCTTTTTTGAATATGATACTTCTTTTCTAATCTTCCTGGCAACGCAGCAGCATTGGGGTTTCTGTCAGGATTCGACCATAGCTTAATCCCATTCCTTTTTATTCCGACAAAGCGTATATAAAGGTTAAATAATTTTGATTGGAAACTTGCCATTTTAGTTATTTGTACATATTCATTTTGGGATCCCTTCAAATCTATTAAATCATCAGACCGACAACAAATCATCCTCAGAGAAACTTATACCACTAGTATAACTTTTTTGATACGCAAATAATATTGTTATTAGTATTCCATATATACCTTAAAATACAAGACAATTGATTACGAGTCATTTTTCCGAATGATGTTATAATCAGAAAAATTCACTTTCCTCGTCTTCCAGGTATATTCCATGGTGCGCCCAGGCCAATTATTTGGAATATTGCCATTAGCCGACTTGTACCAACTGGTCTCAATCTTAGTCCATATCATTTGACGTAATCGCGACTGAATGTTATCAAAATAAGTATCCAGCACTTTCTTTTTTATGTCTAGTGAATGCCAACCTTTTTCTTCTATGGCAGACACCGCCTGTGCAATATATCCTGCCTGTGCCTCACTCATTATAATGATTGAATTATGCCCAAGGTTAGTATTGGGTCCATACATCATAAACATGCATGGAAAATCAGATACAGTCATACCCAAATAATTCCTTGGCCCATCTTGCCATGCTTCACGAATCGTTAACCCATTTTTCCCTCTAATATCAAGTCCCATCAAAAAGGGATTTGTCTTGAATCCTGTGGCATAAACGATGACATCACATATATGCAAGGACCCATTATCAGTCTTAACACCATCCTTTTGAATTCGTTTTATTGAATCAGTTACTAAGCCAACATGGTCTTTATTCAGGGCCTCATAATAGTCATCTGAAAAAAGAATTCTCTTAGCCCCCATAGGAAAGTCAGGTATCAACTTATTTACCAATTGCTCGTCAGTAATATATTCTTTAATATATTTTTTGGTCAGGTTTTGATAATATCTCCTCAACAATCCATTTCCAGTCCCCATTAAAAAATACAAGCCACCTCCGAGCATCCATAATCTAAATCGATACATTTTCAGAAGAAATGGGAATCTCATTACAAGTTTCTTTTCCCATTCTTTGTATAATCGATCTTGCTTTGGCAACATCCAATTTGCCGTTCGTTGAAAGACAGTTACAGATTTTGCAATTTTACTAATCTGGGGTATGAATTGAACTGCGCTGGCTGCATTTCCAATTACAGCAATATTTTTCCCTTCTAATTTTACTTCATGATTCCAATTTGCTGAGTGAAAAGAAAGTCCTTTAAAATCAGCAAATCCAGGTATTTCAGGAGTAGAAGGATAATGTAATTGACCGACAGCTGTGATAAGCGTTTTAGTTTGATAACTCGACCCATCTTTTGCTACAATTCGCCAATGGCCACTATCTTCTTCCCAAATGGCACTGATCAATTCTTTTTGAAAATGGATATGTTGGTCGACCTGATACTTCTTCGAACAATATTTTAAATAATCGAGGATCTGATGTTGGTGTGACCATTTGTATTCCCAATATGGGTAGGGCTCAAATGAATAACTGTAGAGAGCTGAAGGTATATCACACTCTGCTCCAGGATAGGTATTTTCTCTCCAGGTTCCTCCGAGATCTTCTGCCTTTTCTAAAATTACAAAATTGTGAAGACCACGCTCTTTCAATCTGATAGCTATACAAATTCCCGAAAACCCAGTACCTACTATTATCGAAGAATACATAACTTACTGCATGAATTTTGACAATATGAATTATCAATTGAATAATCTAAGTCCGTTGGACACGTTATAAGAAGTTGCCGCTATCAAACCCAATAAAAAGAATAGAAATGAAAGCAACAACATCTTCTGCTTCCCATTAATCGTTCGTCCCAGAAAATATAAATCTTTAATCATTTCATCATACACTGATTTTCCATTTATCATAATCCGGTCAAATTCGCTTTGAAACTCTTCGAGACTATGTTTAGAAAAATTCGCAGCATACAGACTACCATTATAATCACTTCCTTTATACATACTTCCGAAATATTTATGAGGAAGCATGCTGATCAATGCAAAAATCATCGAAACCATACTAAAGAGAATCATGATTTTTGAACTTACTTCTAAAACCGCTCTGTCTGACTCAGTTGCAACAAACATAGCGCCCATTAATAAAGAAGAAATAATCGAATTGATCGTCAAAATGATACTGGCTTTGTTATCTACCATTTGCAACAAACTGTAATGATTGCGGGACAATGTTCTAAACAGCGTCTGAATTCCTCGAGCATCAAATTTGTCGAGTTTAGCACGCTCTTTGTCAAAATCAGGGCCCTTCTTCTTTTTAGTTTTCAGTTTATCTTCATTCATGTTCATCATATTCTTTGAGTGATCATCCAAAATACTAATAAAAATGGAGTCTTCTCCTTAGATTCCTCGTATCCTTGCGCCTCATTATGGAACCTATTCGCCTAATATTACCAACCGTTTTTGAAGGAATGACCGTAAATAGCTGGCTATTTCCAGGTCCGGAACCAACACTTATCGACTGTGGAGAAAAGACAGACAAAGCGTGGAAATCTTTGAATAACCAGTTGAATATCAACGGTTTAAAAATTGAGGATATAAAAAAGGTGATCGTCACACATGGTCATCTCGATCATATGGGAATGGCCGCGAAAGTTGCCCGTGAAAGTGATGCCAAAATTTGGGTAAACGAATACTTGTATGATTGGGCAGTCGATCTGAAAACTATGCTTGACAGAAGGTCAAACGCCATTATTAAGGTCATGAAACCTCTTCTCCCAGAAGAGCTTCAACAGAAATATTTCTTATTCGGATATGATATGCTCTCTCCCATGTGGGATGAAATTCCTGCAGACAGGATAGTCAAGTTTCCTATTAGTGGCACTATAGATATTGGAGAAGAAGAATGGGATATAATCTATACCCCGGGTCATTGTATTAACCAAACATGTTTTTATAATCCCCGAAATGGTTATTTTCTGTCCGCAGATATGTTGCTGAGAATGATCCCAATTCCAATTATTGATGCCGACCTCCTTCCTCCTTACGCCCCTGTAAAGAGCCTTGTTATGCAATTAGAATCCTATGAAAAAATTAAAAAACTAGAGATCACAAAAACCTTTCCAGGTCATTATGAAAGTTTTGACGACGCCGAAGTTAAAATTCAAAAACAAGTTGCCAAAATTCAAGAACGCAAAGAAAAGTGTCATTCCCTGGTTGAAAGTGGCATAGATAATGTTCATGATCTCACCAAAAAGATTTATCCGGGCAGGATAAATCAAGCAACCTTGTTTATGGTAGTAGGATTTTTAGATATAATTAAAGCTCAGCAAACGAACCTGTAGATTGAGAAAGCTTCATTAACAATTATAGATCTTAGAATCTGATCATATTTGTTTTACCCAAAAGGAATTGCCAACAGATTAATTTATAAAACCATTCTCTGATTCTTAAAAACAATTGATGATTACGAGACTATTTGACAACCGCTCAACCCATTTAATTAATCTGTCGCTCCTGACCCTTCCAATACTTCTCCCTTACATCTCTTTTTAGAATTTTACCAGCTCCAGAAAGCGGAAAAGGTTCAGTTCGAAAAACAATACTTCGAGGGCATTTATAATTTGCAATATATTCTTTTGACTTAGCTATGATGCTGTCAGGTGTTGTCTTTTGACCATCTTTCAATATTACTTCTGCATGTACTTGCTCTCCCCACTCTTCAGAAGGTATGCCTACCACTACCACCTGGTCAACCGCAGGATGATTCATAACAGCATTTTCTACTTCTGCAGAATAAACATTTTCTCCTCCAGACACAATCATATCTTTTACACGATCCACAAGAAAAACAAATCCATCGCTATCCATATATCCAGCATCCCCGGTATGCACCCATCCATTACGCAATGCTTTGGCAGTTTCTTCAGGTTTATTCCAATACCCTACCATTGCGTTGGGGCCTTTAACAGCTATTTCCCCAATATCACCCATTTGCACCTCCTGACCATCTTCGTCTACAATTCTAATTTCCACGCAACCGATCGCCTGGCCTGCGGATTTAAGTTTACCCGCTTTAGGTCCGTCTACAACATGATATTCAGGGCTTAACATGGTGGCTAAAGGCGCTAATTCAGTTTGGCCATATCCTTGAGCGAATTTTGCCTTTGGGAAAGTATTCATTGCCTGTACCAGCACCGACTCAGCTATGGGTGAAGCACCATACAACACAAATTCTAAAGAAGAAAGATCAGCAGCCTGAAGAGATGGGTCATTGATTGTCATTTGAATCATAACAGGTACAAGCAAACTGTGAGATGCCTTGTTTTTTTCTATAGCAGCTATCGTGCTGGCCGGTGTAAACATAGGAATGAATATGTGTGTAGCACCTGCAATCATTCCACCTTGTGTCATGGCTCCATCTGCCAGATGAAACATCGGAGCGGCATGAAGTATTCTTACCTTGTCAGTAAGTCCGGTACCCATAACCAGCCCCACAGCACTGGACCACAAATTAGTATGAGTCAGCATCACCCCTTTTGGAAATCCAGTCGTACCTCCTGTATAATATATTCCGGCAAGATCATCATTAGACCTGTAAGCATCCTCAATAGGTTCATTTTCTACTATTATTTCTTCATAATCCACCATACCATCAGGCGTAGGGCCATCTCCGTTAAAAATGACATGATCAAGCTCAACACCCTTTTCTCTAAGTCCGGGGATCATCTTTGCAAATGCATTATCTACAACAAGGACTCTGGCTCCGGCATCCTTTATAGAATACGCATTTTCAGCTATAGACCATCTTATATTCAGTGGCACGACAGAAGCTCCTGCCCATGGTACACCAAAATAATATTCAAAATACCTGTCTGAATTAAGAGATAAAATGGCGACTCTATCTCCTTCTTTCACACCCATGCTCTTTAAACCTGCTGCAAATCTTGAGACCCGATCTTTGAGTTCCAGCCACGTTCTTTCTCTATCACCACACACGGTAGCAATTTTATTTCCTCTTATCTGTGCATTTCTGTGTACACTCTGCGTCAAGTAAAACATTTTGTTCTGATTTAAATTGAAGATTAATAGACGCGACAATTTAATGATTTAATGAGACAATGATGGAATGATATAATGATGAATTGATATAATGCGATAATGAGGGAATGAAGGAATGAGATTGTGAGGGAATTGATTATTGATAATTGATAGATGCACAATTGTTTGTTGTTTGTTGTTTGTTGTTTGTTGTTTGTTGAAAAAATTAAAATTGCAGTACACTGAGGGTGAGTTTTCCTTTTGAATCAAGGCGCGGATTGGCAATTGAGAATAGAGCAAGAATACGATAGGACGGGAATGCTGTTAAGTCTTTGCCATCGTCAGTAGGGAATTGATAATTGACAATGAAGGGAGCGAAGGCGCAAGCCCATGCTGGGTGCATAGATAGAGCAAATCCTCCGACCTGTGGCCACCTCCTTTGGAAGGAGGACATTTTAAATTTTGCAAGATTAAAGGCACATAGGAGCATACGCACTGATCCGTCCCACTTTTTAAAGGGGGTGCCGAAGGTGGGGGATCTCTTTTACTATGACGGATCATACATAGTATCAAATAGGCTTTCTAAATTTCCACCATTAATACCTACTATTGTAATATTCTGTTAATTATAATTCAGGCTTATTAATATTACAGTTCCATTCAAAACAAATGTTCTATGTCAAATATTAAAACAATTACTGAACAAGAATCTGGGAAATATGGCTTTCTCTTTAAGGCTGTAAAACGCAATATGGGCTTTGTCCCAAATTCAATAAAGACGATGGCACATATTCCTGCTATACTTGGAAGCTTCACAAGTCTGACAGGTATTCTGTTGGGAGATCCAGCCAAAGCTTCTCCCATACTATTTCTAAAATTAATGTTTAAAAATATAGGATGGTCCTCAAAATTTATGAAGCGACAGGATAGAATCCCGCTTTACCTGCGTAACCTCGTTGCACATGTCTCGAGCAATGCCTCGGGGTGCCGCTATTGTCAGGCGCATACTATTTCTGAAGCAATACATAATGGAGCCTCGAAAGAACAATTAGAAACTGTTTGGGAATTCGAAACAAGCACTGCTTTTAATGACAAAGAACGTGCTGCTTTGCGATTTGGATTTGCTGCCGGAAGTGTACCAAATGCAGTCACCGATGAACATTTCGTAGAATTGCGTAAATATTATACTGAAAGTCAAATTGTAGAATTGGGAGCTGTGGTCTCATTATTCGGATTTCTAAATAGATGGAATGATACGTTCGGAACACAATTAGAAAATGAACCAATGAAAGCGGCAGAACAATATTTATCTAAAAGTGGTTGGACCCCTGGCAAACATCAATAAATTGTGAAATAACTGACGTTATGGCGCTATTCACATTCAAGATGTCACGGGGTCATTATATTCACATTCAAAATTTTAAAAACGGATGTTAGTTGGCGTTTATGACATGCGATTATCGCGTCCTGCAGAATATTAAAACATTAACTACCTTCGGCTTAATCTTCAAAATTAAAGTTTACCTAAAAAACCATGAAAAGACCTAAAACATTAGAAAGCTGGCACGGAATGATCAAAAGCGGTGACCAAACACTATTAGATGAGTTACTTCATGATGACGTTGTTTTTCATTCTCCGGTCGTCTGGAAACCCCAGCGAGGAAGGGCCCTTGCTAAAATGTATTTAATGGCAGCAGCCCATATCCTGGGTGGTGAAGGATTCGAATATACACGTGAAGTATTTGACGATCATCATTATATATTAGAATTCACAAAGGATGTTGAAGGCATTACTATCAATGGTGTAGATATGATCGAAGTAGACAAAGAGGGTAAAATTATTGACTTTAAAGTAATGGTAAGACCCTTAAAAGCAATGAGCAAAATACACGAAAAGATGGGTGAGTTATTAAAGAAAATGCCCCCTATCTCGGTGTAAGCTAACAAGGTTGCTATCTAAACATTATTATCATATGACAAAATCCCTTTAAAAATGAGCAAGTATTTATTGACCGCCTTTCTTCCTATACTTTTAAGTTCGTTTGCTTACAGTCAAAAACCAAGGGCAAGGGATCTAGGGATTCCATTTGTAGGCACACCCGGTATTTTGAATGCGATCACAGATGTCGCTGGGGTGGAAGTTGGTCATGCCACCATTATCGAGGGAAGTGGTATAAATATCGCTGGCAAAGGGCCAGTAAGAACGGGCGTCACGGCGATATTCCCCAGAGGGAAGAAATTCAGCCCAGTTTATGCTAACTGGTATAGTCTTAACGGTAACGGCGAAATGACAGGCACGACCTGGGTAACAGAATCCGGATTTTTAGAAACGCCGATTATGATCACCAATACTAACAGTGTAGGTGTAGTCAGGGATGCCGTCCTGAAATGGTACGTAGACACTAACTGGTATGGCGATGAAGATTGGTGGTATACCTATCCGGTTGTGGCAGAAACTTATGATGGCTTTCTCAATGATATTTATGGATTTCATGTAAAAGAAAGCCATGTATTGGAAGCAATTAAAAATGCGAAAAGCGGTCCTGTGCAAGAGGGTAATGTAGGAGGAGGTACGGGAATGATGACCTTGGGATTTAAAGGAGGTATTGGTACCTCATCGCGTGTCGTTGAATTCAAAAATGAAAATTTTACAGTAGGTGTATTGGTACAATCTAATTTTGGAACAAGGAAAAACTTGACAATAGCAGGTGTCCCTGTAGGCATAGAGATGATTGATACTTTGAACAGTGAGTTTCACGCTCCTCCGAATTCGCGAAGAAAAGAAGGAGATGGTTCTATCATTGTCATTGTTGCAACAGATGCGCCATTGCTACCTCATCAATTAAAAAGAATAGTCCAGCGGGTACCCATTGGGATTGGTAATACTGGAGGCCGGGGAGGCAATGGGTCCGGAGATATTTTTCTGGCATTTTCAACTGCTAACGAAGGTGCTTTTCACCGTTCGGAATTCTCAGAAGTTAAATCCTGGCCAAACGATGAGATTACGCCACTATTCGAAGCGACTGCCGAAGCGGTGGAAGAAGCCATCATCAATGCTATGATCGCTGCCGAGACAATGGAAGGCGTCAATGGTAATAAAGCGTATGCGATACCGCATGGTTTATTGCAGGAAGTATTGAAGAAGTACAATCGGATTAAGTAAGAAATAGGGCTAGGTGCTTATGTGCCTATGTGCCTTGAATTCTGCTAAATATTGTAGTTGTGCTCATGTGCCTGAGTGCCTATGTGCTTAAGTGCTTAAGTGCCTAAAATGCTGCTAAATGAAAGATCTTGTGCTTATGTCCCTGAGTGTCTCGAAAATTACAAATTGTAATTTGTGGTGATTATATAGTTACATTTTTGAGCCACTTCATTCATATAAAATTACGTATCGATGTACTTAGTCGCCTGGAATGTCGAACACTGGAGAAGATAAAACGTAACTTGTGAGCGATCGTACAATTAACAAAATAGAGCAATTTTGGAGCAGAATACTAACAAAATAGACTGGCTCAATCATTCATTAGAATTTGTAGTTGTCATAGTCGGTATCTTACTGGCCTTTCAGTTGAATAGGTGGGCAACCGAAAAAGAGCAATTACAAACGATTGATACACACAGAAGCCACATTAAAGAAGAGTCGGAATTCAACAAGCAAAACTTTGAAGACGCTATCGCCTACGCGACAAGTAATATTTCCAAGTTGGATTCGATTCTCAAATTAATAGAAGAGAAAGCGGACAACGTACGCATTAATCAACTCGCATTAGAATTACTGAATCTTGGCGGGGTCTATATTAGAAAGAACGCTTATTCAACATTAACTGAAAGTGGTGACATAAGGTTTATGAAGAATTTTTCCCAAAAGCAAAATATTATCAACCTCTACGAATATTATAAATGGGTAGAAGCTTTTGAATTAATTTCCAACAATCTATATATGAACGATTACTATCCCTATCTAAAAGATAATTTTGATCTTGTAAACGGTAGTACTCAAAGTCGCGAAATATATCACTCCAAAGTCTTTAGAAATATCCTGGGGGCATACAAAAGAACAAGTCAGAACAGACTCGATAAATATAAAGACTGTCATAAAGAAATTAATGAATATCTTGAGAATTGAAAATTGAAAATTGAAAATTCATGATAACCTAAGAACAACATGTTTTCCTAAATCTTCTTTTAAGTTTTTAGAAAATAATGCATTGGGCGTATATTAGTAAAAATCAGTCCTGGTGTTTCAATTTGAAATAGCTAATTCAAAGACTATGAAAATAAAGGTTTGTTTGATACAGGATAGCCCTGTTTTCTTCGACAAAGAAAAGACGCTTAATAAAATTGAGGAACTTACAATAAAGCATGCTCGTTCAGGGTGTAATTTAATTGTCTTCCCGGAATCATTTATTCCGGGTTATCCTCGAGGTTTTTCATTTGGAGCCAAGATAGGAAGCAGAACAAAAGAAGGTCGGGAGTTATATTCAGAATATTATAATCATAGTATTGATATAGAAAGCACAGAATTAAAAAGACTAGAAAAAATAGCTCGTACAGAAAATGTCTATATGGTCATTGGGGTTACAGAGAAGCAAAATGCAAATGGCAGTTTGTATTGTTCAATGCTTTACATCTCTCCCTCTTCCGGCTTGTTAGGTGTCCACCGAAAAATTAAACCAACCGGTAGCGAAAGAATCATATGGAGTGAATCGGACGGAGCTTCACTGGTATCATTTGATACAAATATCGGGAAACTAGGAGGTCTCATTTGTTGGGAAAACTATATGCCCCTTGCCAGAATGTCGATGTATCAAAAGGGCGTAGAAATATATATAGCTCCGACAGCTGATTCTAGAGATGGCTGGATTGCAACAATGCAACACATAGCGTTGGAAGGGCGATGTTTTGTTTTAGGATGTAATCAGTATTTTACAAAATCAATGTATCCTGAAAAGTATTTACCTCTTTTAAGAGACTTACCTGAAAATATATGCCGCGGAGGAAGTGTGATCGTTTCTCCATTGGGCAAGATAATAGCGGGACCATTATTTGATCAAACAGGCGCAATAACAGCTGAAATTGATTTAGAAGAAATAATCCAAAGCAACCTGGACTTTGATGTTATTGGTCATTATTCAAGAGATGATATTTTCAAATTTAGTGTTGTTAATCAACCAGACATGAACAAAGAACGGTTTTGATAAGATTCTAATTTCAGTCAAGGATCACAGAATTAATTTAGGGCTATCTTTCTGTTGTTGTAAGAAGCATACTTACTTCGCCGCTTCAGGTTTTTCTAATGATCGGTCTACAGGAATATGATGTCGACAGCAGGTAAAATTAAACTTTTGATTACTATCATAGACATTATTACAAAACAGACATATTGTATTGTATACTGAGGTAATCCTCTAACAGATGCAATTGATTTTGTGCACGAATAAGGTTTTGGGTATCATAGCTCACTGGGTAATAAATATCCATATTCAAATAATCGGTTAAAAATCTGATCGCTTGCTCATAGATAATAAGTGCTGCACCTTTGTAAAGATTTTCTTTTTCTCCCAGTCTAATCGCATTATCCAGCCCTTTTAAAAAGCCTTCAGATACTGCTAATAATATATCCCGACGTACCACAGCTTCATTGATGTTCGGATTGTTTTCATCAACTAAAGGAGTCATCGTTCTAATCATATCTCCAAAATCGTTAGAAAGATTACCAGGCATCAAAGTATCGAGATCAATGACACATACAGCCTTATGTGAATCTGCATCAAGTAATACATTATTCAACTTAGTATCTGAGTGAATCACTCGGGTATGTTGCGGCATGCAATTATAAAAAGACAATAGATCGATCCTTTTCTTGACTTTACTGATCACTTCTTGCGCCTTTATTAACCTTTGCTGATCTGCTGACTCAATAATCTTAAGAAGATTAGAAAAGCGAATAGGTGTATTATGAAAATCCCTAATCGGAATATGCAGTTCCTTTGGATCCAGATCATCAAGATATCTGACATACTCTCCAAATGTGAATGCGACATCATAGGCCATGGATTCGCTTTGAACCGTGTCACAGGTCATCGTATTTTTGTAAAAAGGAAATAGTCGCCAAAAGTCGCCTTCATGTTGAACTAAAAAGCTATCGGAGTTCGATAGAGGTATAGGTTTTAAAATAAGTTTAGGATAATTGGAAAGAAAAAGATGTTCTGAGACCTTCCTTATATTTTGCATTATCTGTTGAGGATATAGGAAGACTTCCTTGTTTAATTTCTGAAGTATAAATTCACTAATTTTTTCATTACTACCTATTAAAAGGTGATAGGTCGAATGTATATGACCAGTTGTGATTTTCTTATAAGATTTAACCCCTCCTTCCACTTGAAATTGGTCAGCGATCTTTTTGATATCTTCAGAATTGACAGGCGTTCTTTTCAAAAGTCAGTATATATATGCTCTCTTAGAAATCGAATAATGCGCTATCGCTTTTTCGTCAGGATCAATTCCAAGACCAGGTCCATCAGGAAGATGTACAAATGGGGGAGTCATCTTCAAAGGTGATTGTAATAAGTCATGCTCTCTTATCATCCGACCAAAGATATCACTTGGCCATATACATGATTCTGCTGCTGCTCCGGAATGAACATACATTGCTTCCAAAATCCCAAAATCAATTTCAGAGCCATGCCAGCAAGGAAGGCCTGCCGCCGTGGCAATATGATCGAGTTTTTGAAAATTCGCCAAACCTCCATTAAAATTAAAACCATCTACGGCACCAACCTGTATCGCTTTTATAGCATCCGTGACTCTCTGCCCATGAAGTATATAGGGTAAGGAGACATGCAGTACAATCGGAACTGATGAATAATTTCTTAACAAGGCATATTCGGATAACATCCATCTTGGTAATGGATCCTCCAGGCAAAGTACATTGCCTATCCTGGCAAGCTGATCTGCCCGTTTACGCACCTCTCCGGGATATAGCCAGCGCTCATTAGGATCAAGAATAACCTGCATATCTTTCGATACCAATGCTATTTCCTTACACCAGCTTTCGACATCATCTTCGAGGTCTGTTTTAAACTTGATACAATCATATCCCTGATCGTAATATTTCCTGGCCAATGGCCCAATTTCTTCTAATCTCCGATGACTCGACCATGCACCAATCTTTACTTTATCTTTAACAGCTCCTCCTAAAAGGTCAACCACCCGCATGTCTTGCATTCTGGCATATGCATCCCATATAGCACATTCGAATCCGTCGTATTCCCTGCAAAAGTTAAAAGGCAGTTTTTGTAACGTAAGCTTTTTAATACCTGTGCCCAATAGTATCTTGACTATATCTTCTACTACTTTCCAATTGTGGTCACGATATAATTCTCCCCATCCGACAACTCCATTACTCAATTCTAATTTAAGAATTAATTTTGGTAATTGATCAAATTGAACCGACCAACCAGCAGAAGCACCCACAGGTAATTTGTGCAATGGTTTATCTATTCCTTTACTTTCGATAACACCTTCATGTGCAGGAACGACTACTTCGAAAGCTGTAATTTTTTTAATTATCATAGTTCAGATTGATGAATATAATATCGATTAAACGGCATTATTTTCTGGGTTGGTGAAATATCTTTATAAGATCAAAAAATACCGGGTTGATGGCTGATAACTCTACACCCATTCGTTCATTTATAAAATCCCTATTCTTATATTTTGATAGCACCCAGTTGGTTATTTCAGAATCAGCATGTTCACAACTTTTCAATTTACTTATAAATTCATCAACCTCATTTGTATTTCCAGTTTGCGACAGGGCCATCAAACCTAATAGATGTAGTATAGATTTTCTTTTCGCAAGATCAATAGACTGCACTATAACCATTTTTAAATGTTCTTCAGCAAGATTAATCATGCCAAGTTTGTAATATGCTTGTGCCATTAGAAAATTGGCCATCCTCTCATCTGGATCATATGGTTGACCAACACCAAGGCGCTCTGGCCATCTTTTAGATGCCTCCAACAGTGCAATGGCATTATGAAAGTCTTGTTCTCTAAATAATTCAAGTGCCCTGCCATAATGACTTTGTTCATACAAAAACCTCCCTTCTGATGCTCCTTCAAATGGAAGTACGTGAATCGTGCCAAGGACCTCAATCGCTTTTTGATAGTTTTGTTGATGCAATAATGCCCTGGTAAAATCTATACCGATCGCATAATTATCAGGGTATTTATCAAAAGCTCTTTTGCAAAGTGATAATTCCTCGTTATACCTTTTATGATCTGAATGATATGCAATTAACGCCCTCCAATTTCTATTATCTGTGCTATCAAGATTAAATGCACTTGTCAAGTCTGACAATTCGTCCACACCTTCTAATTCTTTTAATAAGAATCCACGACTCCGATAAAATACATCAAAGTCGGGAGTAGATTCGCATTCTTTTAATAAGGCTGCGGCTTCCTCCATCCTTCCCTTTCCCCAAAGGTTTAATGCCAGATAATACTTAAATTTCCAATGATCAATGTGATGATTTGCCCAAACCAATGCTGCTAAGGTTTCTCGGCGGAAAGGAAAAACAAATTCGGGGGATTGCTCAAGAATACCCTGAAGGTATTTAGAATTAGGATCTTGTTTTATAAATACCCACCACAGATCAATAAGGGGATCTTGAGGAGCCAGTTCAAGTACAATAATTGATTCATCTATTCTACCCATATTATAATACGCTATGGCCAACTCTAAGTAAGTCTGTACAGGCATTTCAGATCTGTGGCTATTGATAATTTTATTTCTATCACTCTGGGCCCCAGAAAGCAGATATCTTTCTACAAATGAAAAATGATTTAATGGATCAATTTCAAGAATATTATTAAGTACAGTTCCTGCATGCTCATCCTTTCCCTCTATTCTGGCAGCAACAGCTTTGACCATGAGGGCATTAATATTATAGCGATTGAAATCGAGGGACTTATCGCTATATTTTTTCGCCTTTTGGATTTTGCCTTCAGATAACCAAATCTCTCCTATTTGTGCATATGCTGCAGATCTGAATAACAATGACCTTGCGGCCCAGCCCAGAGACTCCTTAGCATTCACCATATCATTCTTTCCCCGATAAAGTAAACCAGCTATGTAATTTGCGGACGGGTCATATGTATCAAGACGAAGAGCCTTATAGATATATTGAAGTCCTATGTCATAACTTCCTTGACGATAATAGATGTCTGCAGCCGCGACAAGGGCACCAGAATGCTCAGGATCCCGGAGCAAACAGGTTTTAAATTTTTTCAAACCTTCAGCGTACAATCTGAATTTGACATCTTCCTCTCCCTGTCTATAAATTTGTTCAACGGACAATTGATCATCTTGTACAGCATTGGCATGAAAAGGCCTGTCTATATGACTCTTTCCCGGCTGTGTATCATACAACAGATCCAGTTCTTCTACCCTTACCTTATAATTTTTTATTCCATTTAGATCAAAGGAAGCCTTATATACCTCCATGGCTCCGAGTGCTAACTGGGTGCTAAGAACAATCTCGCCTTCTGAAATGATTTCTAAGGTAGCTTGCACATCTTGAAAGGAATTAATGCCAATATTCAGCATATCATTTTCTAATTCTACATTCATTACGGCCTTCTCGGATGCATCTGAAATACCTCCAATTGATATGACCGGAAACCAAATCTCTCGCCATAGATCCGACGAATGAGACTCAAAATTTGCCTGTGTGACAGGATTCACATGTGCGTCAGGGGAATACTGAACAAACTGTCGACCAGCTTGAAATTCTATGTACTGACCATCAGTATCTGTAAGAAGATCTTCCCAAATTCCTCCTGCCCTGGATAAAGCCCATAGCCATAATTTTTGTCCAGGCATTTCTTCATACTCTGACCAGTGCCCGAATCCATAATTAGAATCGTGGTAGTAACCACCAAAAAAATCATTTAGCTCCCCAACTACATGATAGGATTTACTCGGACCAAAATTATTCTCTTTATAAAGTGACAGATTTCTTCCTGCTTTATCAATAGGCCAGGGCATCGCTTCACCGCTGTGTTTCAAATATTTGTCACCAGGTGTGAAAAATTCAAAATCTTGTTTTGCCGGTGCTGCGGCCGTCATCCAATTATAATAAGATTGACTTGTGGGACCTGGATTATACCATAGTGTCTGGGTTTCGAAATATGCCTTATCTTTTGGCAACACAATTTTAACCCGCCATTGAGTGCGCGAAGGCAAATCGATATTGCCTACAGTGCAACTGACACTTCCATCCTCGTGATTTTGAATGACATAATCTACGGGTGTAGCTGTCGATGGGTGGTGTCCAATAATACCAAAATTGAACTCTATCCCACCTGAAGTCCATGGTCCGCGCATCGAAATATTACGAAATTTCATTACCTCGTTACGATAGATAAACTCTTGTCCGGTAGACTTTTCGATCGCTCCCCACACTTTTCCTCCAGCCTGCGGCATGACCAATACTTCAACATAGTCATTTGACATCTTAATAATATTCCATTCTTGCGTATCACCAACGGCGCTGTATCCCTCGTAATTAAAATAAGGATAAATCTTTGGATTAGTTAATAATATCGGGTTTGGGTTCGGATCTGAAAATGGATAGGTTTTTAAAGAATACGCCTCCTTACTAATGAATGTATTCTGACTATTGATGGTGAGCATATGAAAACATAGCACTAACAGCAATACGATTATCTGTCTTACCCGATTCGTAAACCTCATAATTGGTCATGGATTACATCGCCTGTCATAGATAGTAATTTATGAGATTGCTAAAAGATACCTTAAGATATTAAATCATCATATTCCTGTTGACAAAAGCCACTGCTTTTTTACTTCTTAGGTTGATGTGCAAATTTC
>JAJCYJ010000224.1 GCA_029262975.1 Saprospiraceae bacterium | reverse complement strand
GCATTCGCTTTTTCTGCTTTCATTCTAAAGTTGGCAATTAGCTTCATAAAATCCATGATCACAGATTTAGCCCTGTTACTCATTTCGATCATAGGAATAGACTCAAAGATGCTAATGTCATTGTCTTCGGCAAATTGAATAAGACTGTCCAGGCTCTTATTCCCAAAGCCACGCTTTGGATAGTTAATCACTCTTTTAAAAGCTTCATCGTCTTTGGGATTTACGGTGAGCCTCATATAGGCCAGTAAGTCTTTAATTTCCTTTCGCTGGTAAAATGACATCCCGCCATATATACGATATGGGATATTATACCTGCGCAAGTGTTCTTCAAATACCCGTGATTGCGCATTGGTCCGATATAAAATGGCTATTTGTGTATTTTCAAGATTATATCGGTTTTTCTGTTCAATAATCGAATCAGCTACTCTTTTTCCTTCTTCACTGTCCGTTATAGTTTTGATGATTTTTATTTTATGATCTCCAATACGATCTGTCCATATTTTCTTTTTAATCTGACGCTCGTTATAAGAGATAACACTGTTAGCAGCATCTACAATATGCTGTGTCGACCGGTAATTTCTTTCTAATTTGAAAGTTTGGGCCTTAGGAAAATCATTTTCGAATTGTAATATATTTTCAATAGTTGCACCTCTAAAAGAATATATACTCTGGGCATCATCCCCTACGATACATATATTTTCAGGACTCCCTTCGAAGTTGACCAACTGTTTCATAATCTCATATTGAAGGAAGTTGGTATCCTGAAACTCATCCACTAAGACATATTTAAATTGTCTTTGGTATTTCTCCTTTGCATTCTCGGGGTTTTGATAGAGTAACTTAAACATCTGTAATAGTAAATCATCAAAGTCCATCGCTCCTGACCGCAAACACTTCCTCACATAGCGATCATAAATCACATGGAGCATCGGTATGCGATTCATGCGATCAGCTTGCATTAAGTCGTCATCGACAGCATAAGTCTTTGGAGTAATGAGATTGCTTTTGGCAGAGGATATTCTTGATCTTACGACTCCTGGAGAATAGACTTTCGTATCAAGACCCATCTGTTTGATGATTTCCCTGATGACGCTTTTGGTATCATCGGTATCATAAATTGTGAAATCATTGGGATATCCAAGATGATGTGCTTCATATCTTAATATTCGGGCGAATAAAGAGTGAAATGTTCCAGCCCAGACTTTATTGGCTTTAGGACCCACGACACGCTCTATACGAGCTTTCATTTCCCGTGCCGCTTTATTAGTAAACGTTAAAGCCAGGATCTGCCATGGCGGGGTACCTATATTTATCAGATGAGCGATGCGGTACGTCAGCACCCTGGTTTTACCGGATCCGGGACCCGCTATGACAATTACTGGTCCGTCTGTACAGGTTACAGCATTGCGTTGAACATCATTTAGTGCGTCTAAATAGCTAAATCCTACTTTCTTACTCATATGAAAATATCTCCGAGGTTGACCTACAAAGGTGCCTCAAAATATCATATTAATAAAAGATAATATACAATTATGCATCTTTGCATCAGATGATGTACACACGTCCATTGCTATTTATTCTACTCATTTATCTATTGTGTCCGGATAGAATTACTGCTCAATATCACTTTACTGTTACGCCTGCCCTCGAAGAGATATATCAATCTGTATGGGATATGTCATGGGAGAAGGCACGTGAAGCTGCAAATGCTATGAAGCAAGAGGATCCCGAAAATCTGCTTGTCTATCATGTCGAGAATTATATAGATTTTGTCAGGATCTATCTGACAGATGATATGAACGACTTTGAGTCCTTCAGAACTGATGTAACGCATCGTATTGCTGAGATTCAGAAGGGAAGCATGTCATCACCCTATTATTTTTACAGTCAGGCTGAAATATACATTCAGTGGTCGCTGGTACGAAGTAAAAACGGAGAAGTAATAAGGGCAGGATGGGATATCAACAGGGCGTACAAGCTACTAAAAAAGTGTAAAGAGAAGCACCCGGATTTTCACTTTACCGATAAGAGTCTCTCCGTTATACATACATTGATTGGCTCGGTTAAGGGATTGAAGAAAACAATTATCAAGATATTGACAAGTCTTGATGGCTCTGTGGATCAGGGAATTTCGGAAATTGAAAATTTATATTCATGGAATGATCATAACCCCAGTCTTTGGAGTGACGAGATTATTACAGTCAGGTCGTTAATGCAGGGCCATATTCAAAAGAACTGGAACGATTCTTTTGAGACTATAAATAAATTAAGTCAAAATCGGCGGACAACTCCTCTTGGGCGGTATTTGTTAGCATCGACTGCATATCACGCAGGGCACAATGATATTACCATTGACTTGTTAGCTCTTGACGAGCCGCACGATCACTCGTTTTACTATCTTGATTTACTGGCCGGTACTGCTTTACTAAATAAAGGAGATAGTTCAGCTAATCGATTCATTCAACAATATTTAGATCACCACCATGGTCAGAGTTTTCTAAAATCCGCGAGCCAAAAAATGGCTTGGTATGAGTTAGTGATTGAGGGGAATCAGGAAGAATATGTCAGATGGATGAACAAATGTAAACTGCTCGGAGCTACAATAACAGTTGAAGATCAGGAAGCTCAGCTCTCAGCAGAACAAAATATCATACCCAATAGGCATCTGTTATTAAGCCGACTCTTATTTGATGGAGGATACTATGATAAAGCCTGGAAGGAAGTGCAGAAATATAATCCGGAACAAAAAGAGAAGGTTGAAATTTTAGAATATACTTATAGAAAAGCACGAATCCTCCAAAAAAGGGGCAATGAAAGAGAGGCACTTGCCCTTCTTGGACAGACAATTAATCTTGGCAAAGAAGAAAAAGTCTACTACGCATGCAATGCTGCGTTACAAATGGCTTATATATTTTTTAATAACCGGGATTTTAAAAATGCGGCCCGATATATAGAGATTACGCTGGACATTCATCCTAATGAAAGGAAAGAAAATTTACACAACGAAGCAAAAGTCCTAAAGGAAAGACTCTACAGCGCGGATTAGGACCTTCTTCTTCTACTTTCCTGGATCAAGTCAATGATGATCACCATGGCAAGTACAATATCCTGATCCTCATCTTTCTTTATTGCGACCCCATATTGGTCCGGTATTTTCCAGATGTTACGAGAAACATGTGCAAATTCTGTGTCGTTCTTAAAAAACGAATATTCACTGCGCAATATGTTTCCTTCAATTACGAAGGCGTCCGGTTCAACTAATGACTCAACAAATATTTCTGGTCTAAAACCAAATGTTTTCCATATTCTACAAATGATCTGATCATTCTTATGAATGAAATATGTACGCCTAAAGGAAAACTTCTTTTTGTGAATGGTCAGTTTTTCAAGTCCATTTTCGTCCAGGTAAGTTGCTTTTTTGGATAATGAAAATGGATGTTTATTCACGGTTGCAATCAGATAACCATGCTCATCACTAATAGTATATCGCGGCGTGAACTTCAGAAAGTGTTCCTTTATTTGGAATTTATTAAACGACATTCTTTTTATTTCTAAACTTGGAAGGTAGTGATATTTAAACATTACCGCCAGAGATAACTTTGTTGAAACTTTAATATTTATAAGAATCTCTTATCCGATTAATTTTCTTTAAATTGATAGGTGAATCAATATAGACTGTACCATGCAAAAAATAGCTTTAAAATATGGTGTATGGATGTTCCTTTCACTCGTGCTGTTATTTATTGTTGTTCACCTGTTAGGTCTAAGTCAAAATATGCAACTTCGGGTATTAAATGGATTTATTCATCTGGCCTTTTTACATTTGTCAATCAAGGCATATCGAAAGGCCAATCCTGAATCAGTTAATAATTATATATCGGGGGTCGCTATTGGCACATATATGACTATGATTGCAGTAGTTCTCTTTGCTATTGCAATGATTGCCTATTTGAATATTGATACTGAATTCTTCAATGCCTTGAAATCCAATTTTCCCTATCCTGATTCTTTTACACCTGTTACAGCGAGTATAGGTATCATCGTTGAAGGCCTGGCCGTAAGCGTGATTGGAGCGTATATTGTTACGCGATTAATTGATGGGTTTTTAGAAGAGAAAAGAAAATAATCATCTCAATAATTCATTTAGCGCTATAATTTAATTCTAAATATCCATTTCATATTTTGGATTAATAGACATATCGTTTTAATATAATGGTCAGTCTTTTAGCAGCCCGTGTACCACTTGCATCTGGATGGGTTTTGTATCATCTTCATACAATTGGGACCTATTAAAAGAAGCTTTTCGTTCTCTTATATTAAAGTGTGTATTTCATAATTAGCAACTTGATTAAAGTGTCAGTGAAGATTAATAAATAGGATTTATTACTTCTGAATGTCAATATTTGTCATTAGCCAAAGCTTCTGAATATGAGCAAAAAAAGTATAACTAAAAAAGGCTCTTTATACTTATCCGAAAAGATTATTATAACCATTATAGAATCCGATAGTTGTTATATGAATTCAGTTATATTTGGAACAACTGAGTACTTCAAGTGCTATGAGATTGGACATTATTAAACAAATGTTTTATACCTTCCATGATTTATGGGGTAGTATCTTTATCTTCTTCTATATTATATTTAGTACGGCGACTTTATCGGCTCAGACCACACCATTTTTATTGGACACTGAATTTCAAAGAATAAACTTGAAGGATTTTGATAGAAAACTTTCTGAACCAAATATAAAGGATCGTTTGATATGCGAAAAGTGGTGTGACGACAGGATAATAACCATGGTTGACACTCTTGAAGTTTTGTATAATTTTGACTTATCAGAATCGCTATTTTACATTAATATGAATGAGAAGATCTTCTCTATAAAAAGTGATTTTATAAAATCCTTTATAATTGATGACAAGACTTATATCAATTACAGAAAACCACAGTCTACCGATGCTATGATTCTAGAATTATTAGTAGGTGGAGAATATGACCTGTACAAACACCATAGT
>JAJCYJ010000223.1 GCA_029262975.1 Saprospiraceae bacterium | reverse complement strand
TTTAAAAATCTACCATTATTTGCCATAGGTGTTGTGTGGATGTTGATCCATGTGATTACACTCGTGATAGCTGCCAAACTGATCAAAGCCCCATTTTTCTTTATAGCGGTAGGCAGTACGGCCAATGTCGGTGGAGCAGCTTCTGCACCGGTTATCGCTAATGCTTTTCATCCTGCGTTGGCACCTGTTGGTGTACTGCTAGCTGTCCTTGGGTATGCGTTGGGTACTTATGGCGCCATTATCTGTGCTGAACTCATGCGGGTAGTTGCCACTTGATTTGGGCTTGACAATATCCGTATCATATTTTATCTTTACGTATAACAAAAAAAGTGTACGTATGAACACCAAACTAACATTGAGTGTTGACCAAAGAGTCGTCGACGCAGCTAAAAAATATGCCAAATCACATAAGACCAGCGTCAGTAAGTTAGTCGAAAATTATTTTCTGGATCTTATCTATACGAAACCTAAAAAGTATCCGAAAGTAATCGAAGAAATGATTGGCGTAGCCGAAGTTGAGCATCCTGACTATGACTATAAGGCTGCAAAATTGGAATACCTCACTAATAAATATTTAAAGGATTGATTTTCCTTGATTCAGATGTACTGCTTGATGTCGCTTTGAAAAGAAATCCTTGGTACGTTCAGGGTGCTGATCTATTGAAGCTTGCTTATTACAATCATATCGAAATAGCCACCTCGCCAATTGTACTATCCAATGTTCATTATATGATTAGTTCAGGACGGGATATCCTCAAGGCAGAATTATTTATTAAAAATGCGCTTACATTTTGTGTTTTCCTGTCTCATGAAAAAGAAGATTTTGTAAATGCCTTTCAGTCAAAATTCAAAGACAAAGAAGACGCCATTAATTACTTCACGGCCCGCCGTCATGGTATAGAATCTATGATCACGAGAAACATCAGAGATTTCAAAAGGTCCGAAATACCTGTCCTTACACCTTCCGAATATTTAGCCAGGATAGCCCGGTAATATTGATTTATGCCCTGCTCCTTATCTTTATAAAATGCTCGCCATATCAACTTTTTCACCCACAATCTTTGCGACATCATCAATCTTGACCCTGTGCTGCTTAAGACTATCACGATCTCTTATCGTAACCGTATTGTCCTCTAAAGTATCAAAATCAATCGTCACACAATAAGGTGTACCAATCGCATCCTGTCTTCGATATCTCCGCCCGATCGCATCCTTTTCGTCATATTGGATATTCATGTGTGGTTTTAATTTGGCTGTTACATCCTGTGCCGCTTTGACCAATTCTTCTCTATTTTTCAATAAAGGTAGTACAGCACATTTTACAGGAGCTATAGCAGGATTTAACTTCATAACGATCCGGGTTGATTCTTTGCCATCAGCATCCGGTACTGTTTCTTCTTGCAGGGCCAGACTCACCTGGGCTAAAAACATTCGGTCACAACCGATAGAAGTCTCGACGACATAAGGCACATAATTTTCATTCGATTCCGGATCAAAAAATTGTAGTTTTTTACCTGACAATTCCTGGTGACTGGACAAATCAAAATCGGTTCGGCTATGAATACCTTCTAATTCTCTGAATCCAAATGGAAATTCAAATTCTATATCCACTGCTGCATTTGCATAGTGAGCCAAATTATCGTGATCATGAAATCTTAAACTTTCAGCTGGGACACCAAGGGCTTTATGCCAATCCAATCGCTTATTTTTCCAATGGTTGTATACTTCCATTTCAGTACCTGGTTTGATGAAGTACTGCATTTCCATTTGTTCAAATTCTCTCATCCTGAATATAAACTGGCGTGCTACGATCTCATTCCTGAAGGCTTTACCGATCTGGGCAATACCAAATGGTAACTTTTGGCGAGTCGTCTTCTGTACATTCAGGAAGTTGACAAAAATACCCTGGGCTGTCTCAGGGCGTAAGTATAATTTTTCTTCTTCTCCTGCAATGTTCCCAAGCTGGGTAGAAAACATCAAATTAAACTGTCGCACTTCAGTCCAGTTTCGACTACCGCTATCCGGGCATGCTATTTCTAAATCTTCGATCAATTGCTTCAACCCTGCCATATCTCCATTCTTCAAATGGGTCCCAAGGAGGGTTATGGCTTCGTCGATTTTAGCTTGTCGTTCGATAATTCTACCATTCGTCGTTCTGAATTGCTCCTCATCAAAGCTATCCCCAAATCTCTTGCGTGCCTTGTCGACATCCTTCTTTATTTTCGCTTCAATCTTCTCTGCATAGCCTTCGACAAGTTGATCCGCCCTATATCTCTTTTTACTGTCCTTATTATCCACGAGTGGATCATTAAAAGCATCCACGTGACCACTGGCCTTCCAGGTCTTGGGGTGCATGAATATCGCCGCATCAATGCCTACGATATTGTCGTGCATTTGCACCATTGATTTCCACCAGTACTGCTTGATATTATTTTTTAATTCAACCCCATTCGGACCATAGTCATAGACGGCCGCCAGACCATCATAAATTTCAGATGACTGGTAGATAAAACCGTATTCTTTGCAGTGGGAGATTATATTCTTGAAGTCTAGCATTTTGTCTTGTAATTGAAAGTGTGTTTATGTGCTTAAGTGCCTATGTGCCTGTGTGCCTGTGTTCTTATACTCCTTTTGAATTGAGGTATTTGATTAGTCCTTTGTTGAGATTTATACATTTTTGCGCTAAAGTAAGAAGGTCTTTAATATGTGATGGATTCAAATCAGGATAAACTGTCGAAATTATCAATAGCATACTTTTTACTTCAGCTGCGGAACCATTTGATATGATTAAAAATCGTCTAAATTCTTTATCACCACCTCTTTCAAACCCTTCCGCTATATTATTACTTACTGACAACGCTGCCCTTAATAATTGATCCCTAAAATAATACTCATTTTTTAAGGAAGATTCGTTAACCAAGGATCGAATTTGAACATAAAGATCTTTTCCGGCTTTCCAGGAATCTAAATCTTCAAATTTTCTAATTACTCCCATTTCTGACTTTTATTTCATTTATCCTAATGAGCATCTCCGCTTAGGCACTTAGGCACGAAATCGAATTTTTCATACAACTCCCTACATTTATAAAACCACTTAAGTCAACTAAACCACTCTCCCTTACGATCCCGACAACTCCTCCGCCCTATTCAAGGCCGCAATCACCCCTTCTCTGAATCCCATCTGAACACTGCGTTTGTTAAATCCTTCTATCGCTGCCTCGGTAGTCCCTCCTTTACTCGATACTTTTTTAATCCATTCATCGCAAGAGATGTCATATTTATTAAAAAGATCTACGGCACCTTTGAATGTCTGATAAGTAAGTAGTTCTGCTTCCGATTGGCTGAACCCCATTTCTTTCGCAGATTCTATTAGAGATTGCATGAAATAAAATACATAAGCTGGACCAGATCCTGAAATGGCTGTAGCGGCGTTGATCATTTCTTCGCGTTCGACATAAATAGTCTTACCACTGGCGCTGAGCAAATTCTGTACTGTGACCAATTCTATCCTGGTGACTTCTTCACTGGAAGTATATACAGTCATTCCTGCACCTATCTGGGCAGGCAGATTGGGCATAGCCCGTATGATTTTTGGCGATTTTAATCCGGCTTTTATTGTCTCCAATCTTACCCCGGCCATGATCGAGAGAATGAGTTGCTGGGGATCGATAAACGCTC
>JAJCYJ010000222.1 GCA_029262975.1 Saprospiraceae bacterium | reverse complement strand
GAAACTGTTGGATCGTTCACAGAAAATGAGTTGGCTATGATATTTACCTGGTAGTCCTCTACCTCACCATTTGCTGCAAGTCCTGTAGGACTCAGTCCTCCTGCTGAACTAAGCCTAAATCGCGCAAAGGTATTCCCAGTCGTAGCGCCTCCCGGAATCGCAATATTCAAGGCATTATCTCCTGCTGCCATCGTCTGACTAGTAAATATTTGTTCTCCGGCATCCAGAAAAGATCCGTTTTGATTAAAATCCATCCAGGCATCTAACTTTCCAACTCCACTTGAGTTGACTGTTACATTAGCGCTTGTTCCGAGTACGAGCGCTGAGGTAAATGTCACTCCATCTTCATCGTCACCCCCAACATCTGTATCATCGCCTGTTCCATCGGCACTGGGCTGCCCATCCACCTCGCTGTCTTTCAGTGCTCCCAACTTCAAAGATCCTATGCCAGGTTCTACATGCCGAGCTCCATTGTTAGTCAGTAATGTAGGATACTCCCCTGTAGTAACGGTCAGGGGGTCCGGTGCATCTCCAAAATCCAGGACTAAACAGATATCAGTCTTTGTCGCATCACCTGACATACCCGTATCAGGATCATCACTCAATTCACTGATCGGTCCATCTGCAGTGACTTTACTTTGTACTGAAACCATCTCGGAGGCTATATTGTCGTTGATTCTTGCATCATAGATGACACAGAGGGTGTCTCCGGGTTGGAGGGTACCAAGATCGATGGGGATTGTTTGACCAAAGCCAATCTGCGGCAGGAAACAAACTCCAGCAAGCATAACCATCCATGTGACTAATGTGATAGATTGTAATTTCTTCATAGTTATTGGGGCGAAGTTATCATGGAAGAATTGCCTTAAATTTTGTGGATCTTTCATATCAGTTTTCTTGAACTTCGGAAATTTTCGAGGTATGGTATTTCGGTTGTCAAAATCTGCTGATTTATGGGTTATTAGGCAAAGTTGGAATCTCACAAGTTCCGCCACCCGAAATCGCGCCATCATGAACAGTAGTTGTAAGGCCGGTGTTGGCCATGTTGAGTGCAGAAATATCTGCCTGGGTGATTTGAATCATTGAACCGAGAGGAGTAGTATCTTCATCCAGAAGAATGATCCCGTTAGTGCCTGTATTCCCAGCAATATGTAGGCATGTCATAATATCTATCACCTTATCATCTGTGCTGCGTACGCGAATATCATCGATAACGGTACCTGTAAATGTGTTGCCAACTATCCGAACATTGTTGGTTGGTCCATCATTCGATGGTGAATCATCATCTGAGAACAAATTGATATCACGAGACAGGCTATTGTGGATGTTGTTAGCTTCAATAGTTAGATTTAACGTACCACCGTGGTCTCGACTTAGTACATCAATGCCTTCGTCAGATGTCATGGGAGTATTACTGGCAGCTGAATTGCCAAACACTCCAATGGTGTTATTCTGAATTAAGACATTCCATGTAATATTTCCAGCCGATGTCGCAGTGGAACCACCCATGTCGAGCCGGATGCCATCTCCCCCTTGGCCAGATAGGGTATTGCCATCGGCAACTAATGGTCCACCAATTCGTCCTGTTGCATCACCATTACCCACAATTTGGATTGGGTCGCCTGATAACGTCATAGATGCATGGTCAACGGTATTACCCTGAATATCGAAGGTTATGTCGGCGCTATTAGTCATCTGTATTACAAAATCGCCACCGCCATTATTAAGGGAGTTTGTAGAATTATTACCAGTAATATTGAAGTCATGTACGCCGCCTCCACCGCCTACTCTGGCTCCTAAAGCATCGCCTCCTATATTTGTGATGACATTGTCTGTCATGTTCAAATTGAAGTGTGCTGTGCCGGTGGATTCAATGGCGATAGCCTCGTTGCCAAAAGTAGCGTGATTGTCACTGAATAATGAGTTAGAAACTGTAACATTCACGGTACCAGTGCTGTTAGTAATATCCACACCAGTATCTTCATAATTGGTAAAGGCCATATTATCAATCACTACAGTGCCAGTCAGACTTTGGGAACCAGTAATAAAATTAAGCGCGTTATGATCATCAACAGCCGCAGGTCCAACACCTGAAATTGTGCCGTGTCGCAAGGTGAAATTTACCACCCCAGTTCCGTCAGCAGCATGTATTCCGGCATTGGTGATATTTAGGTGATTAATATCCACATTAGTTGTGCTGCTCATCATAATCGCACTTCCAGTTGTATTCAATAAGGTGCCGCCCGTGCCATTTCGAGTTGTTGTACCATCACCTGTTATTGTAAAGCTCCCAGTATTAGTTGTGAGCGAAATACCTGTTGTCCCTCCGGTCTGATCGATACTCTTAAAAGTTATCGCTCCACTATTGTTATTAACATTGACTCCTGTTCCCCCGTTTGGTGAGTTTACATTTAAATCCCCAAAAGAAAATGTGCCGTTCTGCCCGCTTCCAAGGGTGACGCCATTACTGCCATTTCCATTTAACGTTACTCCTGTTAAGTTATAGGTTCCCGTATTTGTCCCTGTAAAACTCACCACGTTACTTCCGGATTGAGTCCGTGTTATGGTACCACCGTTTACCGTTAAGGTTCCTGAAGTAGTGCTGATATCAATACCTGCATTAGCTGCTGTAGAGGATGTAATACTGGTAAGGATCATGCCCAAGACCGTGTTATTGATATCAAGAGCTGTATTATTCCCTGAGTTAATTGTGCCAGCTGTAGTTTGTAGCGTACCCGCTCCATCAGCCACGATACCGGCACCTCCACCACTTCTTGCTACATCAACATCACCTAAATTTTTTGTGCCATTACTTGAAGTAATATTTACAGCTGTTCCTGTTCCCCCTGTCACATTAATACTTGCGAAGGTTATCCCTGACCCACCGGCATTCGTGCTGGCTATGTTTAAAGCATTTCCATTACCTGTTTTTGTTATAGAATTCGCGCTACCGGTCACATTTACAGTGCCGCCTCCTGTAGCATTGACACCTATACCAGTAGAAGCATCAATGTCTAGACCGCCTTCTGTAAAGTTGATTGTTCCATTTGTATTTGTGTGGAGGTCGACAGCATTCACTGTTCCACTATTTATTGATTTGGTTGTGCCACTAAAAGTTACCGAAGCTGCGATTCCATTATCTATCTCAGAAACTTGAATGCCTATATTAGACCCTGAATGATTAATATTTCCTGACAGGGTGTGACTACCTCCACTTAATTCCTCGATGAGGATAGCACGTCCAGAAGAATTTGTAATTGAGCCCGCATAAGTTACCGTGGCATTTCCTCCACTTCCATTAGACGCTCCTCCGACATTATATGCCGTACCCGTTGCACCACTAATACTTCCTCCATTCATGGTCAGTGTACCACCGAGCTCATTAAGTTTAATACCATTGCTTGAACTTGAAGTTGAGCTCACAGAGGTAAATGTCATATTATTAGATGCCGAACTTGCTTTGGTTAAGTCTAATGCCGGTCCGGTTGTTGAATTGATTGAAGACGAGCCATCGACAATGATCGTACCTGCTCCTCCGCTACCTGTTACCCAGATTCCCGTTTGGGCTGTAATATTGAGATTTCCAAAAGTAAAACTGGCCAATGGACTATTACTTATAATGATTCCGATACCGGTAGATCCTGTTGATACCGTCAAATTATCTATGTTATAAGCGCCGGTACAAGTAGTTATATTAAGGCCCATTCCAGAAGATGTTTGCATAATGCTATTCACCCCGTCGTCTTCAAAAGTGATTGTTCCTGAATGACTACCAATATCCATAGCACTGGCGCCAGAATGGGTAAGTGTGGTCTTAGTGAAAGTCACATTAATAGATCCACCCGAAATAACAATGGCATTCTCAGAAATACAAATAACTCCTGACAGATCAATGTTCATTGTACCAGTAGCGTTGGTTAATCGTATTTCTTCGATAGCATTATTTTCTAGAAATACTTCGCTGACCGTTATAGTTCCAAGTGCACCTGTTCCAAAAATTCCTGCATCAACACCCATTTTTACATCGACACCTTTAATTGTTGTATTCATAGCCAGTGTAATTCCTTCATCGAGTAGCGTCGTGGGTTGAATAATGGGTGATGACGCATTACTTATTGGTGGAAGCATGGCACTATGTGATGGAAGTGTCACCCCAAATTCTGTAGCTAAATCGGTTCCAGTGGTTCCTTCACCTATTAAAGTTTGACCTGATTTTAAAATGATGCCTGTTGTGTAGTTGGTGCCAGTTCGTGCCAAATATATATTGTCATTATTGCCAGGTCCAGATGAGATATTGAAATCATTGATCGTCTTGAATGGATCAGATAGAGTACCTGTTCCACCTGTTCCACCACCGGTATTATCCACAAACCACATCACCTCACTTACAGTGATGATCACTTTAGCTTTTTGATCAGGGGTGACCGGATCACCATCCGTTAATTGATAGACAAAAGAATCCAGTCCGTTATATCCTGCATCCGGGTCATAGGTAAATGCACCAAGACCATCTGCATCAAGGGTTACTTTTCCTTTGGAAGTGGTAAACTCCACACCAGGGGCAGTGTTTGGGGTAAGTGATCCGGCCATAACGATCTTAAGACCTCCTGTAGCGTTGTCGTCGATATCAACATCATTCGAAAGTAATCCATTTCCTTCAGGTACGTCGATGCCGACATTCCCGGTACAAGCGAAGCTGTCCTTTCTGGCCAATGGACTAATATGATAATTAGGGTTAATCGTCAGATTGGAATCAAAATTCATGGTGTCCAACATGACCGTGGAAGCAGGAGCGCCTGACACGATTATTTTTGTGGTGTATCGAAGACTATCTCCGGGATCGGCCTTCATATTACCGTTCACATCTTTGAGAAGGCTGTCTTTCTTGGTAACTTCTATTACCTGCGAATTCCCTGTTTGAGCAAGGGCAAATAATAAAGACAGTACGAATATTTTTTGCATAGAAATATAGTTAAAACGCCTTCGACTTTCATTGAAGGCAAAAATTTTTCCCCTTGATATATGCTGTATATCAAAAATTATAAATCGCTAATTGAACTACTTATGTATTTATTGATCCAGTGATAGATTCAAAGAATAGAATAAGGAAGGTCCCCGGAAGTAATTTATAGGAGTGAAGATAGCTGCTTCGGCTCTAATTATTGCACAACTAATCGGAAAAAGTAAGATCATAATGTGCGTAAAAACAAATACACAAAAATCCGTTTTAGTGGATTTTAATGTGATAGTTTGATACTAGAAATATATCTTGATATATCATCCTTTACTATCTTCTCGGTTATTATATGTGCCACAATACTAATTTTTATTGAATAAGCTTGAAAACAGGCTAATCCTTTAAAATCCAATTTTTGAAAAATCCGGGAGAAGCTTTGATAGAAAAAAGTTTATTTACCAATAACCACCGAATGAAAAAAAGGCATATTAGTCTAAATTATTAAACTCAGCTATTTAGTAAGAGAATTCCCATTTAAACTTTCTTTTCCATACACTTCCTGGGAAACATTTTTCTAAACTTGTTACATTAATTTAAATGACAACTCTAACTGATCATATCGATTGATTAGATGATTAGAAAAAACACAATCTAGTTAAGACCCAGGATTACGGAAAGATCGATTAATGGGTGTGCGCGAGGTGTAATACACTCTAATAAAAACAAATTAATACATTCACTTTAGTCAATTAATACTTCCAGAAATACTCATCAATTCAATAAGATGAAAAAAAACCCACAATCAATTCTGAAAAAAACTAAACCTGCTTTGACCATACTTCCTCACTTCTACAAATTGCAAATGATCATCAAAAAGTACATCGCTGCCATGTTCTATAATGAGCCATCCATCTTTGGCCAACATGCCCCGATCTAATATCATATTGGGTAATCCTTGTAGCCAACGTAGGGCATATGGCGGATCAGCAAAAATTACATCGAAAGTGCGATCACAAGTCTTAATATATTTAGAGACGTCCATCCTGTTAACGGAACACGCATTATCCTCTTCCAATTCTTTGACTTGTTCTTTGATCCATTTAATGCACTTATCAAATTTATCCACACAGGTTACGTCTATACTTCCTCGAGATAAAAATTCAAAAGTATGGGCACCTGTACCACAAAAGAGATCAAGCATTGAGACATCAGAAAAATCAATACGATTGGCCAGGATATTATAAAGAGCTTCTTTGGCAATATCAGTAGTCGGTCTTGTCGGCCACGAAGTAGCCGGCGGTCGAAACACGCGACCTCCATATTCCCCTCCGATTATGCGCATAATAGAATACTGCGAAGTGGAAAGAATACGGAAGACGAATTCAGTGCTCTTCCATCAAGTGTTAACAAAGCACTTCTGTAGGATACGTTATTAAAATATTTTAACATCAAGCTTTCGATCCCATCTGCCGGTGTACAATCGCCGGATAATTCCAGATCGAAATTCTCATCCGAAAAATCCAGGGTTTGTTTCATCAATGTGACATAATATAGTACGGAAAGTGGGCGAAAATGACTGATTGTATTTGCTACAACCAACCTTCCATTTTTCGAAGCAATAAATACCGTTTGTCTTCCGATCCGACATAAATGTATGAGTGCTCTTCCCGGTTTAGAATGTATGCTCCCTATAAGAGCACTGACCGCATGGTATATTTTAGGACTGCTAAAGGTCTCACAGCAAGTGTTAAAGGTTGTCTTCGAGAGTCTATAGCAGACATATGCGTCAAGATCAGCAATATAGTCAGATCGGATTATTCCCTCGTCAAAACTTGACCGACCAGTGACTTGTCTGACATAGTAAGAAATGTACTGTTCATCAAAATCTGAAGCCGACACAATGGTAAAATCCTTATTCAATACAGCAATTTGAGTATCTCTTGTATCCGAGTGTAAGTTATGCTGTGAAAAATCCTGTGTCAAATCTGTGAGTTGAATCTCATCAGAATGAAACAGATCTTCATCATCCATTAAGGCATAAAAAAAACTGTCCGCGTGAATTAGCGCGGACAGTTTATATACTTTATCTGGATCCGATATAGTGGAAGCTGATCTCTTTTTGTCTATTTCCAATTACCTTCCAGGTTAGGTGAGGACATACTTCCAAAACCAATTTTGGCATCGGGTTGATAGTTCTTCTCATACATGCTAAAGCGGGGGTCGCTATAGTCTCCCATAAACTCTTTCCATCTCGTCATTACTTCGACTACAGGTACGAGCGTCTTCTGATAAGTCATCGTATCTGCCTGAATATCAAACTGTGTTGATTTGTTAGTATATGGTACAAAGGCTAGATTATCGAGATCAATGCCCAGTTTTCTAATAGAATCAATAGCGCTGTGCTGGATTATATTGGTGATAAATTTATCAGGATTCTCCGGATCCGAAGGATCTGCAAGCAATTGCCTGAACGGGATACTATCGTTTTTTAACACAGTACTTAGTTCCTCAAAAGATGATGCGAAATCACCTTTTATTTGT
>JAJCYJ010000221.1 GCA_029262975.1 Saprospiraceae bacterium | reverse complement strand
CCTTCAAATCAGGTAGAATTACCTAGGGCATACCCACAAGGGGGTATATAATATTGTAGATCAATTGCAATAAATTACATTTTTCAACCTGTATTTCAGGGATCTGCCTTTCCCCCCACCGAAAATGATGAGATCAGCGCTTACTATATTTTCTAATGATAGATAATCATCTGGATTGAAAATATTAGTCTGAAGAATTACTTGTCCTTCTTGCAAAGGATTACCATAGTGGAGGTAAAATTTTTTAGTAAGTGCCGGCAATAAAGTGAAGACCTGGTAGTATTCTTTGCCGGTAATCACCTTTACTACAACAAAACTATCGCCATTATAACTGATAAATGAAACTGGAATCTTAGTAGGGCTACTTGATTCGTCTATTAATTTTAGATGAATATGGTCTTTGTTCATACTCTTGATCAACTCTAAAGGTACCAGATCGGATATAAAAAATGGAGCGTAAAATTATGTGAATTTAGAAGTAGGTATTAATACCTATAGATATATTCAAAAGCCTGTGAATATTATTGAAAAAATGTCAAATTGTATTCGCCTAATTTTTGGCAATTTATAGATATAATTAATTTATATATCTGATGGTATCGTTAAATAAAACATATTAATTTTTATAATTTATTTATGAACATAACCTTTCCATTAAACTAATAAGCATGATAAGTTTACAATTTGATCAGAATAGATTCAGAAAGCTGGTTATACAGATATTACTAATTAATATACGAATCTTCCATTTTATCAATTCGAGTATATATACCTACGGGAAACCACTAGAACAAGCAATATTACCACGTAAATTTTAGTAATTGATGCGTATAATTACCTATAAATGATAGAAAATATTAGGTATTGATAATTCTGTATATTATCTTTAATGTGAATCAACTAATTATAAATTTGCGCGGATAGATCAACCTAAAGCTGACACTCAAATCACCTTAGTATAAATCCTGACCAAATTTATTCTTTTAAGGTAATCATTCAAATTCTGATTGATTATCCCTGCTATAAATCAAAATCAAATGAATTTTAAAGTTAATGCCTGGACATGGCTTTTCGTCCTTGCCGTGATTGTTGCGGCATATTGTTGTATGTGTGAATGTGCACCGGCTGAAGATGTCCTTGTTACTGCTCATGCTTGTAAAAGTTGCGATCCACCTCCAGAGAATTATAGAATTCCTCCTGGTCAAGCTAACAATTGGATCAAGAGTTATGAACGATATGCCAATACATTGACAGATACCACTGTAGTAAAGAATCCCAATGTTAGATATTTCCAACTTCCAAGATGCGAAATGGTTGAAATGATAAATGAAGTAGGAGAGGATTCTGATGTGCGGGCTCATTTGGCCATTGATGCTAACAATGGACTGATCAAAATTGTATTTCAGGATATTCCTAAAAAGGGAAGAACTGAAGCATCTGGAGATGGTGGGTTTTTTGATTTCACGCAACCATGTCCTACATTTTGTGAAGAATGACGATAGTCTTCATTGGAAAATATTTGAGTTACTTAGGACTATTCCTAATGTCGCTTACGCTTTTTATAATTTTAAGAAATAGAACATACAGAATTCGATATTTAAAATATTTCTGTCTTTATATAGTCACGAGTTTTTTAATAAATATTCCAGCTTTTATCATGGCTTACCATTTGAAAAATAATTTGCCATTATTGCACATATTTACAATTGCGGAATTTGTATTAATTGCAATGTTCTATGTGGAGTTGATATATGAAAAGAGAGTGAGGGTCTTGGCTTATGTCATTGCTTTTATAGCGTTTCTAATGCTTATGAATTCGATATTTATTCAAGGCATTTATGCATTTAATAGTTATGCGAAAACTGTCTCTCAAGTCATTTTATTATCACTTTCTATTATTTTTCTCTTTAAATCGGATTCTTTTAATAATAGCGGGGATGTTAGGAATTATCGGTATTTAAGTTTTATAAACGCTGCTTTTTTAATTTACTTTTCAGGAAGCTTGTTTATTTTTATGAGTAGTCAATTCTTGCTGGAAAGTTCAAGTCAGCTAAATAAACTTTGGCTTATCAATTCAATTTTAAGCTTAATTTTTCAAATTATAATTTTATATGCCGTATGGAAGATAGCCTACCCGCGGATCAGATCTTCCCCCTGATATTAATGGGGGTACTGATCATGACGGCCATGGCGCTGGCATTGATCGCCTATTTTAATTATTCTCGACGGAGAATATTACAGGCTCAACAAGCGAGCCAGAAAATTGAAATAAAATATCAAGAGGAATTAATCCAGAATAACATAATCATCCAGGAGAAAGAGCGAAAAAGAATAGCCGAAGATCTCCACGATGAGATTGGATCCAAATTAAATGTCATGAGTCTTTATCTGCATCAGTTAAAAAAAACTGGACAAAGTATAGAGAAGTTTGATGGAATTATAGCGGATATGGGAGAGGCACTTGATAAGACAATCAGTGTATCTCGCAATATCGCACATGAATTGATGCCTCCAACTTTGGATAATTTTGGATTAATACCTGCTATTAGTGAATTATTGGAATCAATTAATGCAACCGGACAGATTGAAATAATACTACAGAATAGATCTGAAGTAAAGAAACTGAAGGATAAGTGGTCCGAGATTAATTTATACAGAGTTTTACAAGAAATTATAACCAATTCAATAAAATATGGTAAAGGCTGTTCGGTAAAATTACAAATTGACTATAAAGATAGTCAATTGAATATCGAATATAAGGATGATGGACCGGGCTATGATCCTTTAGCAGACAGCAACAAACATGGAATGGGATTAGGTAATATCTCTAATCGCCTGAAGATGATAAATGCTGAATGGACCAATGCCAGCAAATTGAAAAGTGGAACACATTATCTAATTAAATACATTGACCAGTTATGAACATGATTAACGTTGCAATTGCAGATGATGAGGCCTTGTTCCGGAAAGGCCTAAAACTGTTAATTGAAGATTTTATGGATATCGATGTCATCCTCGAAGCCTCTAATGGGCAGGAATTAATTCAAAAACTCCACCGGACAACTGTCCTTCCTAATGTTCTTCTTTTGGATATGAAAATGCCAAAATTGGATGGAATTGAAACTACGAAGTACTTGCAGAGACAATATCCTTCTGTCAAAATTATTATACTGTCAACACACTTTAAAAAATCATTTGTGTTGCATATGATTGAATTGGGAGCTGCTTCATATCTGCCAAAAAATACAGAACCTAATGAATTTGAACGGGCTATGCTTGAAGTGGTTGATAATGGCTTCTATTATACCAATGAGGTCATGGGTATAGTGCGGGAGGACATGATTTCTAAAAACAGAGTCAGATCGCGGGTTTCCATGAATAATCACATCAGCAGTAGGGAGCTTGAAATACTTGAATTGATATGTAACCAATATACGACTTCAGAGATTGCCGGGAAATTATACATCAGCCCAAGAACGGTTGATGGTCATCGTAATAATCTCCTGTCTAAACTCAGTTGTAAGAATACAGCAGGATTGGTAGCTTATGCAATGCAAAATGAGATTGTCAAAATATATTAGAAAATATGCCTTCTTGGGCCCCAGAACAGCAGGAGTTTTTTTCTGCTCTTAACAAAGGGTCGACAGCATTGGACTATTAATAAGTAACGCTTCCGGTGTAATGGATGCAAAGAATGGAGGTGCACATGTTACCGGGTCACCAACGTTCACTGGTGTGCTTGATGTGAAGAATGAATTGGATCCAAAGGGTTTGCATATAGTATTAATTATCGCCTAAGGGAAACCCATAGTTGTTTTGGTTCGAGTAAAAAAATGTGTATTTTGTTAAATATTAACGAAATTATTAATATGTTTGATGTTTCTGGACATTTTCTTTTACGTGCCTATAAATTAAAGAATTTTGACCTATATGATTTATAAGCAGAAACGATTTGACCGGAGAATTGTCATTATTTATCATTTAGATATTTGTACCTAAGATACCATGTCAGTACGTTTTGGACCATTTATTAAAGTGACTAAGCCCTTTCATATTTCAATCGTTAGGTGTCGATCGGGAAAGGACATATTAAATGTCCTTAAATTTTTTTTAAGCACCTTCCATAATCCTGGCTTTCCGGAATTCAAGCAATCAAATTTAGATTTTAAGTCAACTTTCGGAAATATGATCGGATACGCATTTCAATATAGCGTGAATACCACTGGTATTTCACTTCGATATTTACAATATGAATATGACGATTAGCAATCCATCGTTATCCTGGGTAGTACACGAAGAAGAACTTACTCTTTCTTAACGTACTACCCATAGCGATGAAAAATTTGTTCCTACCTCTTGATTAGAAAAACAAAAAAAGCGGCATCCATATGGTTGCCGCTTTTTATATTTAAGATTCTAAACTAATTTTCGCAATGGTCCGCCATATTTGTCGGCACTCAATTAGAATATTAATTGGATTCTTTGCTAAAAACAAAAGGTATCGCTACACTTGTCTGATCCCATCCTATATGCATATGGACTTCTTCTCCATTCTCCTTAAACATAATTGATAAAGCTTCTAATACTTCTTCTCCTTTCTTTACGGGTACGGATACCGTGGCTGCATCTTTTGATTCATCGCGGCCATATGCTCCCCAGATAGGATAGTCTTTGCTAAATATTATGTCCCA
>JAJCYJ010000220.1 GCA_029262975.1 Saprospiraceae bacterium | reverse complement strand
ACGATAAATTGGTTAGTAGTAAAGTACCAAAAGCTCATAAACGGTACACCTATCAACAAACCTGCCCATGGTAAGGTAGGGTCATCAAGTGGACGGACCATTGATAAATGTCCTTCTGGTACCGATGCTAAAACTCTTGCCCATGAAAAATCCAATTCTGCAAAAAGAGCATATGTCAGAAATGTACACCCAATAATTAAAATCACAGCCTGAATTGCATCGGTATACACAACAGCCCGAAGACCACCCACCGTCGTATAGATACCGGCAAATACTGCCAGAAACAAAGTGGTCTGCCACACAACTAATTCAGGAAAAAAACTTTGAAGGACAATCGTACCTGCATATAGTCCCCCAGCCATTTCGATCACAACACTCATGAATATGGTCATGGCTGAGAAAAAGTTGCGCGAGCGGTAGTCATATCTGAGTTCAAGAAATTCGGGAATGGTCGTAATCTTGGCCCGGAGATACATCGGAATGAATATAGCAGCTGCTACGATCAAGGGTATACCAGACATCCATTCATAGACGGACTGAACAACACCTGAACTATAAGCCACACCTGACAATCCGATGATTGTGGAGCTTGAAATGTTAGATGCAAATATGGATAACCCGATTAGTCCCCATGTAAATGTGCGCCCTCCGAGAAAAAGATCTTCAGCCGTTTTATTCTTGCGGGCAACAGCGAAACCTATTATTAAAACGACTATAAAATACGCTATAACAATCCCTATATCTATGTTACTTATTTGCATGCGTTCCTATTAATATTCAACGCTGCAAATAAAGAAAATAACTTAAGATCCGACTATTCTCTGCTCATTATAATAGGCATGATTCTGAAATACGTTGAACCTGGATTATGCATTGGAATGTCCCAGCCTGCGGACTGGCAGGTATTACGAGCTGAAATAGCTGCAAAATCAGGCATGTCCATCGATTTTGATTCTCATCATAGTGGTAGGCATTCAATACGCCCACCAGTGGTTCGTTCATTTAGAGACATCTCTATGTCTCTATCATGCAAGTCATGAATCATTCTCTCATGAGTCAAAATCACCGCAGAACACCTTATTTTATTGCTCTTTCATCTCTCATCACGAAAACCTAATGCATAATCCAGGTTGAAATATCCAGTTTTGAAGTTTTAGAGCTATTATAATGAAGCACAGAAGAATTCTTGTCTACTTTGAAATAACCAAAAAATCACCTGTGTGGGTTTCAGAATCACCCGTGACAAAATCTATTTGAGCTACCCAAATAAAAGAACCACTATTCATGGATTTTCCATTAAAGAAACCATCCCAACCATCGGAATCGTCGGAAAGCTTACAGTTCGACTTTTCAAAAATCAAATTGCCCCACCTGTTGTAAACTGATAATTTGACAACACCCGGGACAGAAGATGAAACGTAGAATACATCATTAATGCCATCTCCATTAGGACTGAATACATTCGGAACGTATATGTTGGATTTGTAATCGACTCGTACAAATATTTCGTCGGTCATCATACAGTCATTCTCATCAATGATGGTGACGCTGATGCGTGCATCTACTTCCGGAGTATAAGACAGTGTTCTGCAATTATCACAATTAAATAGATCGCCGTTTATCTTCCAGATAAAACTTGAGGGTGTGCCGCGATTCAATATTGGACTCAGAAGAATAGATGCGCCTGCATCAATTGTCAGATCGTCACCCAGTGAGACCGACTTTGCATCAGGAAAAGATGCCACTGATATCGAATCAGTATATACGAAGCAATTACTTTCAACTCTTAAAGTATATAATCCGGGCGTACTTACTTCAATTTGAGGTTCTGTAGATCCTGTGCTCCAAACATAGGAATGTGCTGATATTGGTGAAGTTATAGTCGCACTTAATCCATCACAACTGAACAATATCTGTTCTGAAAGTGCAACACTATTTTCCTCAATTATCTCGGCATCTGTAGGATCAGATAATTCCTCAGTATTTGGATTGTCTGAATATTGAATGGTACCAAAAGCAGCAGCAAAGTCATGCTGTCTTGCACGACTTGAAAAAGACCCAAAATAGAAATCCGGAGGCTCGACAGTAACATTAATTCTGTTCGAACCCATGAGGTAAATCATATTATTTAAGGCTAAGATATGCTCTTGCCCATCTGTCTCTGCCGGCGTATAGGGTATACTCGACGATATATTTGTGATGCTAAACCCTTCGGGAAATGTATCCCTCAATTGAACCGAAGTCTGACTGACACCCAGGTTGTTTCTAAAAAAATAATTCACTTCAAATGGTTCACATGCTATCAACTCCCTTGGTGTAATACTTTTGATAAAATCAAATGTAAATGGGCATGCGGTTCCATCTACTGTCGTGCCCTGAGGTCCCCGTTGGATGAATCTAAGATTACCTTCTATTTTATCCACAGCGTACATTTCACCCTTTGCTGTATATCCAAACATGGCAGCATCCCTGTTAAAAAACAAGGCTTCTATAAATTGCTCCTCGTGTCGCAATTGACTGACTGTGGCTATTTGACCATCGATTCCAAATTGTACAATTGTACCATCGAGATTGTTGTAACCATAGATGGCTCCAAATATCGGATCTACTGCCATATCCTGTATCTTCGAGGGACCTGATCGGGAAATGTCATCAAACTCGGCCACAAATGCCTCTTGTTGCAAGTCTATCTCATAAAACTTCAATGCTTTATTCGTAACATCATCATATCCAAGAAAGAAATAAGCAGCACCTCTGGGTGACATCATGCCAGACGAATAGGTCAAACTTTCATCTATGTTATTTACTTTTCCCATAGACTCGATAACACCCATATTATTTATCCGGACCAGTTCAAATCTTTCTACATCCAGGGCCCAAAGATATAAGTCACTCGTATTGTAGGCGAGACCTGTCAATTTTCTATTTTCGGAAAGCGCTATTTCGTCAAATATGAAAGCATTATTACTTTCTTTGATTTCGTAGAGATGAGTTGCGCTTTCAGATTCTGAAAAGACGATTAGGTAAAATGAACCGGTGCATTCAAACCCCTGAGTGAAGAGTTGAATATGTACGAATAGAGACAATATGAAAATCGTTAATCTCATCGATCGGTTACATAGTAACAATTTTATCCATTAGCCAATTTAGTCGTTCTTAAGCTAATTCTTTGATTAAATTCTCCCGCTCATAAAATCCATCGGAAGTTTTAATTTCAATTCCTATATTTTAAAAACAATACAAAAAGTACGACTCCTGCAAAAAGTACAATCATCCATGTGGGAACCCGGGAAGGAATTACTTGTTCATTTTGTTCTATAATCAGTTGTTGATTTGCCTTTACACCAGTAATCATCTGGCTCCGACCTCCTATCCAGTCAACTCTGACAGAATCGATCTTTGAGGCATCACCAATGCCAAAATGAGCTATAGTTGAATTCTGTGATAGATGACTTGATCCTCCACCGTCGATTTCCCTGATCATGGTGGTGCTATCTACAAAAATAATTACCCTGGTACCTATACCTCTTGATTCCGAGAGATTGCCTTTCAGTTTTACTTTTAACCAGTTCCCTGAATCCAATTCGTTGCGATACAATGTGGTTCTTGACGGTACCGGATAATCCTTAATAGGTTCCTGGTTGACAAAGAGAATATCCATGTCACCATCATTCTCAATATCGAAAATCACGGATCCGCGTCCGACACCATAATCGTTGACACTACTGGCACGTCCCTGATCAGTAAAATGGCCATTGTCATTTTGTAAAAAGAAGTTGCCCATTGGCACACAATTA
>JAJCYJ010000219.1 GCA_029262975.1 Saprospiraceae bacterium | reverse complement strand
AATAATTCATATGATTTTAAAATTGGCGCCCATTCCGCTCCTGTAAGAAATAGTTTGTTAACCGTGCCATTTGGGTTATGAAGACTTAAGTTCTTGAAGAGCCAATAGGATAAATAACACAATAATATAAATACGATTAAGTTAACACCTCCATATAAAAAAGGAGAATTTTTTAGTGCATTTAGACTTATCCAACAAATAGACCAAAAAGGTATTTGAACAACGGCTAACCTGATACAATTAAAACTGGAAATTTTAAGTCTTGATATATGTTCCTGTACTTCGATGACTTCATCAGAGCGGTTGATCTGATTAATCAGGTACAAATGGTAAAAGTAAGTTATGATAAGAGCTGTCATAATAAGCGCGATAGTGCCAAAACCTATAGTGACAAAAACACCTCCTGCTTTGAAGCCAATCAGGACAATGGTATAAAGAACTAATGTATATGGGATGCCCAATAACAGGATGACTCCTTTAGGTATTATCATTTTGCTTATAGTTCGATTTAGTTTATCTCGTTTTACATCAAAAATGAGTTCTTTGTTTATAGATAGTACTTCGTCCATTTTTTGTTGGTATGATTTCCAGATATCTAATAATTCATGATCCTTCATAATCTTAATTTTTTTTGTTTTGAAATTTATTTTTTAATGTTTTTTTGATTCGTCCAATCTTGGTTGAAATATTGGATGGAGTAATTCCTAAAATTTCAGAGATTTCTTTTTGAGTGAGTCCGTCCAGATATAATAGGATTAATGCCTTGTCAAATTCTTTCAATTCCTGAATAAATCCTTGTAATCGAATGATGTTAGAATCATCCGGAAATGGGCTATCCTCCATTATCGAGGTTTCAAGTATAGGTGAAAGCTCAACAGTTTTTTCTTTTCTGGTTTTGTTTTTTCTGTAGAATGAAATGGACGTATTAAGTGCTATCCTATAAATCCATGTAGAGAGTTTGAATTGACTGTCATATTTCCCGTACGAAAGCCAAAGTTGTACGATAATTTCTTGTAATAGATCCTGTCGGTCATCCTTATCTTTACAGTACGAATTGGCGATTTTGTAGAGGATCCCTTTGTGTTCTTCAATTATCGTGTAGAATATGTCGCTGTGTTTTTCCAAGTTGTATGCGATTTACCTTATTATTCGTCTAAGGTTTAAATTTGTCACACTTTACGCACATTATTTAAGGAAATCTTTTTTTTTAGCAAATGTGGCATGATGATTTGGGTTAGAAAACTACTGAATCTGATGTGCACATGATCCTCAAATTTCCTTGAGGAATATTAAAAATTATATTGTCAAGCACACTTCCATCCCCATTTAGGGGGTTGTGGTGGTGGAATTTACGTCATAATGCGCTGATTTATGCGTAGTATAGAGTATTGAGTAGCCGCTAAATGTGCGTTGATTAATTGATTGCAAAATGGTTATTCCACCACCTGACCCCCTCAGGTCCCTCTCAAGGACGTTACACTTGCAAATCTGAATTTTTACAATTGATCTTGATTCTTAAGAAAAGCAATCAATATTTATAAAACTATATTTTCAAGTACACTTCTATTCCCATTGAGGGGCTTAAGGGGGTGGAATTCTGGATATTGTGAACCGCATTATTAGTGAGAATAAAGCGTTTTTAAAATGCTGGAGTAGGGTTCTAAAAATGAGGTTTTTTAAACTGACGCATAACGCAAATATTATATCATTATGCGAGGTCCCAACCTATTTACATTTTATGCTTTTTCCAATTTTTATCTGCCTTTTTAATCATTGCTTGCTCATTTGCATTCCAGGGAATGATTGTGTTAAAAGGATTGCCTTCATAAAAATCATTGTAGAATAAATACAATTTGCCGTCTCTTATTTTAAAAGTTTTAGGGTCAGTTGGTGCTTTGACACCTTGCATGCCCATGCCAAAAGCACAATAGCCACCATAGGCTGGTTGATACTTTTCAGGATTGGCTTTGAACTTCGCTGAATTTTCAGCAGAGGTAAAAAAATAATGTGCACCATCCAATGTAACAGTATGTTTATTGTTGCCTCTAACTGCTTCATTAGTATTGAAATATGCTACCACATCATAACCGTTAATAGCTATGTTTTCAGCATTAGTATACACATTATTTTGACTATACGAAGGTGCACTAATAGATAGGGCGCAAACAATCATGAACATAAATTGAACTACTTTCATTTAAAAAAATTTTGATTAGTTAATGCTCCAAAGTTGAATGAAGCACGTAGAATTAAAAAGACTATTTGTTCATTATTATTGACAATTCGTACATCAAGTCGTATGAAATGCAAACAAAAGTTATTTTTATAGGATGAAAGATCTTGTTGAAGATGTATTGGAAACTGTAAATTTTAAGACAGCTCTTTATTTTAAACATGATTTTTGTGGTGCATGGGGCATGGACGTGCCTTCGGGTGATTTAGGGCAATTTCATTTTGTGACCGGTGGGCGTTGTGTTTTGCAAATTGATGAAAAAAAACATGAGGTCTCAAGAGGCGATTTGATTATCTTTCCTCATGGATACCCTCATCGCATAAAGGCCAATGAATCCGCATTCTGTAAACCTGGGAAGGAAGTCGTTCGCGAGATTATGAATGATATAAAGTCTGTTGATAATGGGGCAATGACAACACAGCTCATCTGTGGTCATTACGAATTGGACAGAGATTTGAGTCATTTCATTTTACAAGAGTTACCTGAATTGATTATTATAAAAAATGAAGATTATGATAGATTCGATTTAATGAATTCTGTTTTAGAATTGATCATAGACGAATTAAAAGCAAAAAAAGCTGGTTACAAGCTTGTTTCATTACGGTTTTCGGAGATATTGTTTGTGTCCATATTACGGCATTTTTATCTTCATGTCATAGATGACTCAAAAGCCAACCTTTTAAATGATGAAGCTATATATAACTCCGTCAACTATATTCACACAAATATTCACGCTGATCTATCTATTCAGAAACTTTCTCGTTACTCGGGTATTTCAAGAACACTTTTTATAGAAAGGTTTAAGAACTCCGTCGGTTATACACCCTTGGGATACATTAAATCATGGCGAATGACAAAAGCAAAGCAATTGTTAAAATATTCGGAATTATCACTTGGAGATATCAGTGAACAAGTAGGGTATGCCTCACCATCAGCATTCAACAGAGTTTTTAAACAAACTTTTGATATTTCACCAAAAAGGTTTAGAAGATTAGAAATGGTTGATTAATTAATATGGATGTAAGTCATTGTCCCCATTCTGTCATTCAGTCATTATCAATTTTGCCACCCCCACACTTAATCCTTCAAGGGAAACCCGGCTGCTATGAATCTGCAAATCCACAAATATTTAAGCGAACAAACAACTTCCATTATATTAATTATCAATCCCAACTTTAATTCTTTTTCTCTTTATTTTATAGCAACATATTTATTCTTTAGGTATTGCATCCATGTCCATCCAAAATAATTCCCAGATGTGCCCGTCCGGATCATTGATCGCACGTGTGTACATGAAGCCATGGTCCTCCACCGGTCGTGCTTCCGATCCACCGGCAGCCAGGGCAGTATTTGCCAAAATATTTACTTGCTCTTTATTTTCCAAAGAAAGTGCATTAAGAACCTCTGTAGTCTTAGTGGCATCCGAAATATCTTTTGGTGTGAATTTTTTAAACTTAGGATGCGTCAGAAGCATTACATAAATGTTATCAGAAATCACGACACATGCAGCTGTTTCATCGCTGAATTGTTCGTTGATTGAAAATCCCAATTTCGTGTAAAACACTTTGGATATTTCAAGGTCTTTCACATGCAGGTTCACAAAAATTTTCATATTGCTTGGGTGATTTATCCTGTTAATAATAACAGACAATGTATGCTATTATTTGGTCCAAAACAAAGAAAAGAAAAGCTATTCTATGAGGCATAATGGTCAATAAGCAACAAACAGTGACCATCAATTTTGGCACTTTTGCTAAACAGCTTCAGTACCCGAGGCAAGGGAAATCCTTCCTCCATGATTCTGCAATCCCATAAATATTTAAACGAACAAACAACAATGATCGAGCAACTTTTAACTCTCAAAGAGAGTGCTGAAGGAATGGGCAAATCCTCCGACCTGCGGCCACCTCCTTTGCGAAGGATGAACGACTGATCCCAAAGGGTCGAGTGCGACAGCGCTCGAAAGGAGTGAATGCGTAAGCACGAGTACTGTGCTCATTCTATGAGCGTGCTGCAAACAGGAGCAAATCCTCAGGCCTTCGGCACCTTCTTTGAACGTAGCGCCATGAAAAAATGCAGCTCACAAAGGTCCCACTTTTAAGGGGGTGCCGAAGGCGGGAAGAACGACTGATCCCAAAGGGTCGAGTGCGACAGCGCTCGAAAGGAGTGAATGCGTAAGCCCGAGTAGGATTCATGACGGGTATACTTCCCACCTCGAAGGGAGTGAATGCGTAAGCCCGAGTAGGATTCATAACGGGTATACTTCCCACCTCGAAAGGAGTGAATGCGTAAGCCCGAGTACTGTGCTCATTCTATGAGCGTGCTGCAAGCAGGAGCAAATCCTCCGACCTGCGGCCACCTCCTTTGCGAAGGAGGACCCAAAAATATGCAGGATTCAAAGGTCCCACTTTTTAAAGGGGATTCTTGAATTCGATTTTAGAAAGCGTTCTTGTTTTGTCATATGAGAACTTAATTTCAATTATCAATTCTGTCATTAACAAATGATTTCATTACCGGCAAACCCAAGGGCATCCCAACGTTGTTCATCTGTGCAAATGAAATAATTATAGGTCTGATGTCCTGACCAATTTGCGTGCTATTGAAATAAAAAAAGTGCAAAAGATATTCTTATGTAGTGCAAAATTATTGCCTATTTCTTCGAAATAATTGCAACACTATCTTCTCTTTAGATCTACCCCATTAATGGTGACTAAATTAAGGAAGAAGATTTAGAGGTGATCGCATCATTCTGATTTTATAGTAACTCCACTCTATCAAAATGGAACTTAGATATTCTTTCACTAAATTTACATGAATCTCAACTGTACTTACAATAATGGCAACCAAACCAACAACGGCGTCCACGTCTAGCTCATCTAAGCCGATTGATAAAATTGAGTTACTCGAAAAAAGAATTATGCTTGAAGATGCCCTGGAGCTTGTACGTCACCGTACAATAATCATGGAGCACAGTGATGAATTAGCCGAAATCATTACGGTCACGCTAAATGCACTAACAGGCTTGGGTGTGCATATAGATGTCTGTAGCATCAATCTTAACCATTCCGAGAGCAAAGACTGGAATACCTGGGTAGCTTCTGCCGAACAGAATTATGCAACTGAGGTCAAGATTCCATATTTCAATCATGTTTTATTCAGGAATTCTTCAAAGGCCCGGATGGATGGTTTGTGTATGGTTGATATTCATTTAAATCGTAAAAGTTTAGAAAGATGGTATCAGCACATTTTCAAAAAAAGTGAATTTGGAAAACGGATCAATACCAATCGCAAAAAATTGTTGCTATCTGCTAAACAAGGGAGGATGATTATTGCATTTTCCAAATCGAGTGACCTGCTTGTTGGAAATCTGACCGGAGCAGCATATGATCAGGAAAGCAAACACATTATCAAACGTTTTTCGGATGTATTTGAATCTTGCTACACCCGCTTTCTCGATCTTCAAAAAGCGGAAGCCCAAGCCAGGGAGGCGCAGATTGAAGCATCATTAGAAAGAGTAAGATCTCGCACGATGGCTATGCATCAATCAGATGAATTACACGACGCAGCGGGTGTTTTATTCGAGGAGTTATCTTCTTTAGGAGCCAAACCATTTGGCTGTGGCTTTGTGTTGTGTGATCCAAATAATCCTATAGATGAACAATGGATGTATGTGGCCAAAGGAGGGAAGTTCATCCCTCAATACATGCCACACAATGAGGAGGTAGTACATGGGAATTTATTTAGAAACTGGCATGCAGGATTAGAATTATACGCTGAGGTTGTAGAAGGGGAGGTTATGAAAAACATGTTGGACTTTTTAATAACACAGCCTAGCATCAAAAAGAATGTCGATCAATTTCTTGCACAAGGAGTTGATTTTCCTATGTGGCAAAAATTGCATGCGGCTTATTTCTCGAAAGGATATTTGTTGATTATTACTTTAGAAGATTATCCGGAAGAAGAAATTTTTGTCCGTTTTGCAAAAGTCTTTGAACAGACTTATACTCGCTTCCTCGACCTTCAAAGGG
>JAJCYJ010000218.1 GCA_029262975.1 Saprospiraceae bacterium | reverse complement strand
CCAAATGTGAATATTTCATAGTTCTAAAATTAGCGCAACTAAGTCAAGAGGGCATGCGTTCATACAGGTATATAATCACTTTGTACAAATGAAAAAAATATTACTGATCGGCATAATCATGGCCTTGGGAAGTCTAATGTTAACTGCCCAACAACAAGATTTAAAGCTTGCCCAGTATTATTATCAGGAAGGAGAATATGAAAAGTCAGCTGACATTTTTAAAAAGCTTTCTGATCAATCCGGAGGTTATAATGAGTATTTCTACAATCAATATATAGAATCACTTATGGCCCTGGAAGAGTATGACCATGCTCTTTCCGAAATTAAATCAACCCTTAACAAGAGACCGGACTTAGTATCTCTGTATGTGACATATGGCAATCTTCTGGACAGACAAGGAAGAGTAGCGGAGGCTGAAGCTCAATACAAAATTGCCATTGATAGATTAATACCTGATACTCGGGTGATTAATAATCTGGGCAACTCCTTTATGAGACTAACCAAATACGATCTTGCTCTTGAAGCCTTTGACAAAGGAGAAAGTTTGCTGGGCAATGCCGGGCATTTTTCCTACTATATTGCTGAGATTTACAGACGGAAGAATGACTATGAGAAAATGGTCCACTACTATCTTCAAAGCCCAATGGCTACCGTTGAAAGTATTGGCTCAGTTCAAAATTATTTTGATAAATATCTGAAAGGAAAGGATCAATTAGACGCACTGCTTAAAAATCTATATATCAGAGTTCAAGAGGATCCGGAAAATATATTTTATCCTGAAATGATCGAATGGGTATTTATTAAAAATCAGGAATATAATAAAGCCTTGCGACAAGCTCGCGCCCTGGACAGGAGACTAAATGAAAATGGAGCCAGGATCTATTCACTCGCGCAGATCGCTTCTAATCATCGCGATTTTGATACAGCCATAGCCGCATATGAATACATACTAAATGAAAAAGAGAAGACTTCTGGTTATTTTATAGATTCTAAGAGAGAACTGCTAAATACCAAAAGGAAGAAAATCATCTATACAAACGACTACTCTAAGGAAGATCTCGAGGATTTAAAAACGGAATATATAGGTTTCCTGGAGGAAATGGGTCGAGGGAAAAATACTGCCTTTATTATGTTAGAGATGGCTCAATTACAAGGCCTTTATCTCAATGATCTTGATGGAGCTGTGCTGACGCTCACCGAACTTATTGACATGCCCGGTGCTAATAATTACGTACGTGCCAATGCGAAATTGGATTTAGGTGATTATTACCTTATGCAAGGTGAAGTATGGGAGGCAACATTGCTTTATTCGCAAGTAGATAAAGATTTCAAAGAAGATTATTTGGGTGAGAAAGCAAGATTTAAAAATGCTAAACTCAGCTATTATATAGGAGATTTTGATTGGGCCCAGGAGCAGTTCGATATCTTAAAATCTGCGACTACCAAACTTATTTCGAATGATGCCATAGATCTTTCTGTCTTCATAATGGATAATGCAAATTTGGATACTACCTATGCTCCTCTTGAATTTTATGCTGAAGCAGAGTTACTGTTATTTCAAAATAAAACTGATGAAGCATTTTTAAAATTTGATTCAATTGGCATCCTTTTTCCTGAACATACGCTTCAGGATGATGTATACTTCGCTAAAGCGAAAAATTTTGAATCCAGGAAGATGTATGTTGAAGCGGCGGAACTGTATCAATTGATAATTGACAAATATCCGGATGACATCCGGGCAGATAATTCAATTTTTGCATTAGCGCAGATCAATGAAGTCAACTTTGGAAATATGGAAGAAGCCAAACGACTTTATGAGAAGATTTTTATCGATTACTCTGATAGCACCTTTTCGGTTGATGCACGTAAACGGTTTCGTATTTTAAGAGGAGACAGTATCCAATAATATGCTATCCAAAGCAGGCCCTTCCTTTAATTTATGCAAGATTGCCGGCATTCCAATTAAGGTCCATTGGTCCTTTAGTTTGTTACTTGTTTTCGTAACTTATATAGCAGTGACCAATCACATACCGAGTCATGACTTAGTATGGTTTTACAGTTATGTTCTACTGCTATTTGTATTTGTTATAATGCATGAATACGGACATGCACTTACTGCAAGGAGATATGGTATTCAGACCAGGGATATTATAATTTCTCCCATCGGAGGAATAGCAAGGTTAGAAAGATTACCAGAAAACCCCAAACACGAACTTGTTGTAGCCTTGGCCGGGCCAGCTGTAAATGTCTTGCTTGTCATCTTTTTTCTAATTGTTCAATTAGTAAGTGCAGCATCTATTTTGCCAATGAGTGAAGAATTGAATTTTGGCTCATTCAGTGATTTTATCGGGTATTTGCTCATTATTAATATTGTACTTGTCGTCTTCAATATGATTCCTGCTTTTCCCATGGATGGCGGCAGGGTACTGAGATCCTTGCTGACTATGATGATCGGGAATCGCCTGAAAGCCACTCGATGGGCAGTATGGATCGGGCAAACTATAGCAGGATTCTTTCTATTTGCTGGTATTTTCTGGGATCAGTACATGCTTATATTCATTGCGCTCTTTGTATTCATTACCGCTCGTGCCGAGTATAGGCAAATGAAATTGTTGGATCGCATGAATAATTCTAAAGTGATGGATGTGATGAGACACCAATTCACATTACTTCGGCAAGATGAACCGATACGTTCGGCACTTAATATTAAAGGCGAATCCAACTTCCTGGTACTCGATCAAAATCAAAATATAGTTGGGGCACTCCCTGATCTGTTTATAAAACAAGCTATTAAGAATAATGACATGGATGCATTAATTGAAAATCGCATGTCCAGATCCTTTGGGGCTGTGTTGGATAGCTTACCTCTGAGTGTGGCATTTAAGATTCTGAATGAACGAGGATGGGCGATAGCTGAGGTTGTGGATCATCAGGGCAATAAAAAAGGAGTCATCGACAGACAACTCCTTTTAGATTTTATGAGGACTTCCTGAATTATTGAATTCCTAACCTCTCCTTGACAAGAGGCATAATATCTTCACTTTCCTGAGCGAAAACCATGCCCATAGAAAATGAGTCAAATATCATAGTATAACCCATTTCCTTTCCAATATTCACGATTACTTGCTGTACTTTATCAAGGATGGGTTGGTAAACCTCTTGTTTCTTTTTACCGATAAGATTTTGTACCTCAATCTCATATTCCTCTATTGCTGCCTTTTGCGTGGTGAGATCAGCTTCACCTTGTTGCATTTGTATCTGATTCAGTTCTCCTCTGTTAGCCTGCGCAGCATATCCCTGGTAGGCAGTCTCATATTTTTTCACCATATCCTGTCCTTTCAGAATAAGTTTATTTGAATAATCTTCTATTTCAGTATCGGCTGCTTTTACCTCAGGTATGGCCATTATAATATCATTTGAATTTACGTGTCCATATTTTTGACCCTGGATGTTGCCGATGGTGAGGAAGGCAAGAAATATAATAGTACTTAAAGTTTTCATGTTTGTGATTTAATAAGAGACTCTAGCTAAGGTAAGAAGTCTTGTAAAAATTGATTTCATTTATTTAGACGCAAAAGTATCTTTTGATAACTATTTCTCCACGACATTTAACGAGAATTTAAAGTTAATCAGGTTCGAATCCTAAAATGATGCTAAATTTTCCAAGTTGACCTAAACTTGGATTCGAAGCATCCTGAATTGATTTGTCAAGTCCAAAGCCATAATCAAATCCGAGCAATCCGAACATCGGTAAGAAAACTCTAAGTCCAATACCTACAGATCGTTTCAAATCAAAAGGATTATAGTCGTCAAAACTATTCCACTGGTTTCCACCTTGCAAAAATAAGGTCGTATAAATCGTTGAATTCGGGTTCGTAGATAGAGGGTATCGCAATTCTGCGGTAAACTTGTTAAAGATGATTCCTCCTCCGTTTCGTCTTCCATTAGGATCTATGTCTATTGGCTCATATCCCCTAAGCGCAATAATATCCGTTCCGGTAATACCTATATTCTGATTGGAAAGTCCATCTCCACCAAGTTCGAATCTTTCAAATGGAACATCTCCTACATTGCCATTGTAATTTCCAAGATATCCCATCTTCGCAGATGTCATAAATACTAATTTCCCGATAGGGTTAAAATACCATTCTGCGTCAAATCTCCATTTATGATATTCAAGCCATGAAAATCGCCGGGACTCTTCAGCTTCCATAACATTGAATTCAGCTTCAGTGAGATTGCCTGCAAATGGCTGTGTATAATAAATTTCCCTGCCTCTAATCCCTTTTTCTAACAATTTGTCTCTATGCAAATCATTAATCTCACTATCAGTTAACTGCCAGAAATTGTCTTTTCGGAAAAGTGAATACGGCGGTGTGAATTTCACTGTAAGTGCTATTCTGGAACCACTCATAGGAAACATGGGGTTGGAAATCGAACTCCTGGAAATCGTCTGGCTTATATTAAAATTCTTAAAATTTCCATCACTTACCAGGAACTGATTTATATAATTATCCAGGTTTATATTTTCTATATTAAATGTTGTGGAGGACACAAAGAAGTCATCCGGAAACTTTAACTGAGTGCCTAAACCCACAAAAAATCTGTTGATACTTAATTTTCCTCTACCAATGGTAGAATTATCAAATGCAGAAGTGGCTGCTCCAACTGTAAATGCATTTGGCTTCTTACCACCTAACCAGGGTTCGGTAAATGAAAAGTTGAATGACTTATAAAATCTACCATTAGATTGTAATCTTAAAGAAAGTCTCTGACCATCACCTGTAGGGAGTGGACTCCAGGCAGCTTTTCTTCTTATATTCTGAACCGAAAAATTATTGAAGGTTACACCCAGCGTTCCGATCAATCCTTGAAACCCGCCATAACCGGCACTTAGTTCTAATTGATCGGAAGGACGTTCTTCCATAATATATTCTATGTCGACGGTACCTCTTTCATAATTGACCGGAGTATTCATAGTGATGGTCTCTGGGTCAAAATATCCTAGATTGGTAATTTCTCGTTGTGATCTTACGATTTGTGAACGACTGAATTTCTCTCCTGGCTTTGTGCGAAGTACTCTTCGGACGACATGATCGTGTGTTCTGGTGTTTCCCTTGATAGTGACTCTGTCGATCGTGGCTTGAGGTCCTTCGTAAATCCTCATTTCTACATCAATTGTATCCTTTCTTATGGCAACTTGCATCGGATCGATGTTGAAAAATAAATAACCGTTATCCATATATAAAGAAGAAATATCACGGCCATCAAGACTGAACTCCAATCTTTCGTTTAATTCTTCAGGATTGAATATATCACCCCGGTTAATACCCAGTACACCTGCTAGCTGATCTTCTGTATATATAGAATTTCCTTTCCAGGTTATTGTCCCGTACTTGTATTGTGCACCTTCGTTAAGATTAATTTTCAGATTCACAAGTCCTTTTTCATCACGCCAAAAGGAATCAGAAACAATTTGAGCATCACTATATCCCAATTTGGAATAATGCCTCAGCAGGTTTTTTTTGTCTTCTTCAAAATCTTTTTCTATGAATTTGGACTTTTTTAGAAAGGTGCCTTTCTTCTTCGTTCCTTTCAACAGCTTTCTTAGCTTTCGATCGGATAAGGCTTCATTTCCGTCGAAAACTACATTGTCTATTTTGACCCGGTCCCTCTTGTCCATTTCGAAGACAAGGATGACGGAATTAAGTTTTGTTGAATCTGGATATTCAAGGATGCGTACGTCGGCATCTAAATACCCTTTATCGATGTAGTATTGAGTAATCTTGTTTTGTGCTACTTTCTTGTTATTGAATGTTGGAATACCACCTACTCTTAGAGATTCACCAAGCTGTTCCTTCAACTTATCCTTCTTTGTCTTATTTACATCTTTGAAGATTATCTGAGAGAGAATGGGCTGTTCTACAAGTTCAATGGTGAGATAGACGGAATCTTCCGATAGACTGTCCAATACAAGAGATACGTCAGAAAATATCCCAAGATTCCAAAGTTTCTTGATGCCATTTGCAAGATCAGGGCTTGGTATAGTAACCGATATTCCAGGTTTTAAACCAGTAATCGAACGAATCGCGTTTTTATCCCTGCTTTCCGTTCCGTTTACATCGACCTTTGCAATGCCATACTTTTTTGGATTGGAATAATCCAATTTGGCAAATCCTTCAGCCATATCATCAGCTACTTCCTGAGCGTGTAAGGAACAAGCAAAAACAACAATCAATGGCAGTAAGTAAAACTTACTCATATTACTAGTGATCACTTTGATGTTGCAAAAACGATTATATATACTATGAACTATCAATATTATCTTTATTTAACCTGTCTTTAAGATTTTACCACTTGTTCTCCGGTCATACCGAATCTTCTTTCCCTTCGCTGGTATTCCAGAATACAACTATATAAATCCTCCCGGTTGAAATCGGGCCACAATGTATCACTGAATACTAACTCAGCATATGAAAGTTGCCACAAAAGAAAATTACTGATTCGATGTTCGCCACTGGTCCTGATCATTAATTCTGGATCGGGAAAAGCGTGAGTAGTTAAATTGGCATTTATTATTTCTTCATTTATATCTTCAATTCCCAACTTTTCAGAGGAGACCTGATCTGCTATCGATTTGGTCATTTCTGTTATTTCCCACCGGCTGCTATAGTTGAGTGCAAGTATAAGGGTCATTTGACTATTATTGCTAGTGCTCTCTATGGCATTCTTTAACGCTTCAAAAGTACGCTTTGGCAGCCGCTCGAGATCACCAATAGCTTTTAGTCGAATATTATTTTTATTAAGTGTATTGAGTTCTTTGCTCACTGTACTGACAAATAATCTCATCAAAGTATTGACTTCAGCTTGAGGTCTTCTCCAATTTTCCTTAGAGAATGCGTATAAAGTCAAATACTTTATTCCGAGCTCAGCTGAAGCCTCTGTAACTTCACGTACTGCTTTTACACCATTTTGATGTCCAAAGACCCTTGGCTTATTGTGTCTTTTAGCCCATCTGCCATTGCCATCCATAATGATGGCAATGTGATGTGGCAAGCCACCTTTTTCAATATGATGTAGAAGAGAATCCATATAACTTCCTGCAAAAATGCTCGCAAAATTACGTAATTAA
>JAJCYJ010000217.1 GCA_029262975.1 Saprospiraceae bacterium | reverse complement strand
GAGATGTCTATTGGGGTATAGATGGTGAGGGATCTTTTCACAAGGCAAAGGGAACGGCGGTTACGAAACTCAATGCCAATAAGTACAGTAATGCGGACAAAGGCCTTCGGGTTGTGTGCTCTCGTTCGCATATCAATGAGCAAACCCAGGCGTTTATAGATCAGCTTGATCAGCCGGAGACAGTAGCTACCGGGAGTTCATTGAAGTTCTTATTAATCGCAGCTGGCAAGGCAGAAGTCTATCCGCGTATTGGCCCAACTATGGAATGGGATACCGGAGCAGCACAGATTATTCTTGAGGAAGCGGGAGGAGAAGTGCTGCAATATGATACGATGAAACCACTAGTATATAACAAAGAAAATCTTCTCAATCCTCACTTTGTTGCCCGGGGTCGGCTCATGAAATGATCACGGCTGTAATTATAACTTTGAATGAAGCGGGTCATATTGCTTCATGCATCTCCTCAGTTTTCGCGCTCGCCGATGAAGTCATTGTAATTGATACAGGGAGTCATGATGACACAGTTGTCCTGGCAAAAAGTGCTGGAGCAAAAGTGCATAATCAGGCATGGAAAGGATACGGTCATGCAAGAAACCAGGGGGCCACTTTCTCTAATAATGACTGGATCTTATCTTTAGACGCAGATGAACGTATCGATCTGCAAATGATCGAAACAGTTAAAAATACGTCACTTGACCATCGATCAGTTTATCTATTTAAGCGCAAAAACATCTATCGCGATAAAGAGATGAGTTACGGTATGCTCCGTCCAGAGTGGAAAGCCAGGCTTTATCATCGTCAGCAGACTTCCTGGGACAGCAGGAATGTACATGAACAATTGTCCACCGAAAACATGAAGTTAGTCAGGTTAAAAGGACACATCAGCCATTACGTTTATCAGGATTACAACAAGATGCGCTCAACACTGGATCATTATGCCAGGCTTACAGCAAGACAATGGCAAGAAGACGGGTATCACCCTAATGCATTTGTCCGACATGTCGGACCATATTTTCATTTTATAAAGACGTACTTCTTCAAACTAGGAATATTGGAGGGGAAATATGGATATGAGACCTCAAAAGCAGCTTTTCGGTATAGTCGAAGAAAGTATGGGTACCTGAGGAAGGATGATTAATTATTATAAATTATCACACCATCTGCCATCATTTGTAGTTCTCTTTTGGGTGCTGTGATAGCAGCAATCTGTTCAGCGGATTGCCCTTTATCTTCAGCAAAATGTTGCAGCTCTTCGACAGAAGTAATCGTCGTATATAATTTACCTTGAACGATGGCTTTTTTTCCTCCAGCATCTTTGGGCACAAAAAAAGCATAATCCTTAAACCGGATGAATACGGGGTTGTCATCTCCTTCATTTTCGAGTGTCATCCAGCAGCCTTTTGCCTTGCATACCTCATTAATTGTGCCTTCTACTAACACCTGGATTGTATCTTGTGAATTGACCTCCTTGGCAATTACACCAACCGGTCTGGCACCTTCAGATGTGATTTTTTCACCAAAAAAGTTAGCTCCTTCCTGTGCGAATTTGACATTGGGTCCACATGACAAGAGCAATAGCGTCATGAATATTAATCCAGCAATAAATGTTTTCATATATGGGTCTCTTATATTATCAATAAAGATGCAAAGATATAGACATGCCGGGTAAAATAGTGTGACAGATACCCAGTTTACTCTTGCTAAAACACGATTAATCATGACTATTTTGGAATTAACAAATAAAACATATCTTTGCGCTCCAATTTTTGACAAGAGAGGTTTTAAGAAATTTTATGAGACAATATGAAGTCACTTTCATCGTCGATCCCGTTCTGTCGGGCGATGAAATTAAATCGACAGCGAAGACCTATCAAGATATGCTTGTCACGGAGGGTTGCAAAATCGTCCATATCGATGAGTTAGGTCTGAAACAACTTGCTTATTCTATTAATAAGCGATCTTCAGGAATCTATTATACAATAGAGTTTTCCGCTGAGAACGGAGATGTAATTCCCAAACTTGAATTATCTCTACGACGTGATGAACGCATTATGAGATTCCTTACTGTCAAATTAGACAAGTATGGAATTAAGTATAATGATGACAAGCGTCAAGGCCTGATAGGCAAAGTATCCAAGGATAAGGATGATAAAAAGCAGTCTGTTGCTAAAAAGGTACCTGTTGTTGCAAAACCCGTTGCAAAACCGGCCCCAAAAGCTACACCTGCTCCTGATCCTACCCCGGTACCAGAGCCTGTAGCAGTACCAGTAGTTGATTCATCTAAAACTGAAGAAGAATAATTATGGCATCCAGAGACGATATAAAATTTCTGAGCAATCCTAATATTGGAAGCCGTCAGAAGAAGTATTGCAGATTTAGAAAATTTGGCATCAAACATATTGATTATAAGGATCCGGATTTTCTTGTGCAGTTCATAAATGAACAAGGAAAAGTATTGCCGAGAAGAATAACCGGTAACTCATTGAAATATCAGAAGCGCGTAGCCATCGCGGTAAAAAGAGCGCGACATCTTGCCTTTTTACCTTATGTAACTGATTTATTAAAATAGAATAACAGATAACGCTACTGACATGGAGGTTATATTATTAAAAAATATGAGAACCCTTGGCGATAAACACGATGTGGTTAGCGTCAAGAATGGATATGGCAGGAATTTTCTGATCCCTAAAAAATTAGCTGTTCTGGCGAACAAACCCAATATGGCTAAATTGGATGATCTTATTGCCCGAGAACAGGCTGAAGAAGATAAGAAGGTTGAAGATTATCAGGTGATCATTGAAAAATTAGCTGATAAGACACTAAAAATTGGTGTGAAATCAGGGACAAGTGGTAAAATCTTTGGAAGTATTACCAGTATCCAAATTGCCAATGCATTAAGAGATCAACTTGATCTGGATATCCCAAGAAAGAAGATCACAATTGATGAAGAGATAAAAGAAATAGGTACCTATACAGCCGCTATCAAGTTGCATGACCAAGTAAGAGGAGAAATTTCTTTTGAACTTGTAAAAGAATAATACCAATTTAGGTGTAATTTATCGTGTATAATTTCTCGAAAGAGTTTTTCTATTTCGAGGAATTATATACGCTAAATTATGCGTCATTTTATAGCTAATTTGGTAGAACATAGCAAAAGAGGCTATCTAATTAAAACCGTAAAAAGAAAGAGTTTAGGCTACTAAGCTCTTTTTTTATGCGCGCATCTCTCTTCTATGAGCTGGCAGAATAATCGGTCGTTGTAGCCAATAATCCCCCGTATTCCAAAGAAATACTTCGGTCCTTCGCAGCTTTTTGATAGGATTCATTGGATATCATTCGCACAAAATGATCAATGCTTGGATACGTCACAAGTAAGATGATATCAGGGTAATCAGATTCATCTCCGATAACAGTCTGAAGTACCGATCCACGCCAGATCATTCGCCCACCAACTTCTTTTAAAAAGGGTAAGACATTCTTGCCATATCTGTTATATACTTCTTCACCGCTTAAGTTTTCTCCATCCGCGACCTTTTTATATTTAATAATATTGACCATCGTGACAGGAGTATCTTTTGGAGCATTCTTTATTAAATCTTTTAGTTGTTGTTGTGTGGGGTGTATCTGGTTGTGTAATTTCATAAATTAAAGTTTTTCAAAATAATTAATTGTCTCCTCAGACGACCCAAGTATTGTAATACGATCAGCGACGCTTTTTTCTAATGGAGCGGATTGAACTTGTAATCCACTAAGAAGAATTTTACAATTGCTAAATTCATTACAAAGCTTTTTTATATAAGGATGAAATTGACCTTCCCTGAAAGAATCATTAATTATTGTATAAATAAAATCAGGATTTCGAATATCCACAACTTCAATTAAGTCATAAATACTAACACCCGGACCAGCATTGATTACATTAAAACCTTTCCTTCTGATCAGGTAATGAAGAAAAAGCAAACTGAGCTCGTTGGTTTCTCCTTCGGGCAAATAAATAAGAAAGGTTTCGTCCCGGGTTATTTCTTTTTTATCAATTTCAACGATGCATTTTCTTCTGATCAAATGCGAGACGAATTTTTCATGAATATTTTTAATACTACCAGACAACCACATCATTGCAAGTTTATCCAGGAGCGGATAAATTACCTGGAGCATGGTCTCGGTAAATCCGCGTTGCTCGATATTCTTGTTCAATAGTTTTACAAATTTTCCTTCATCGAGTTCGAGAAGGGATATTGTTAGTGAATCAAGCTGTCCTTCAAAACTTTCATCTACATCGGTAATCTCCGCTACCTTTCGATGAATCTCCGTTGCATCCATTATGGCAATCTTGGAAATTTTTATTCCATGCCTGTTTAAAAGAGCAATATTGAGGATGGTTTTTAAGTCTTCATCAAGATAATATCGAATATTAGTAGGTGTTCTTTTTGGTGTAAGGATATTATACCTCTTCTCCCATATTCTCAGGGTATGTGCTTTAACACCGGATAAATTTTCAAGATCTTTAATAGAGTAAACGACCATGTTTGTAAGGGCTGGAACAAAGGATATTAAACGATCTAGCGATTTATTGGTTTATTGAGGTGAATATGTG
>JAJCYJ010000216.1 GCA_029262975.1 Saprospiraceae bacterium | reverse complement strand
TCAACAGCGATATATGGATCAAGAGGTGCTAATGGTGTAGTGCTCATCACAACTAAAAAAGGAGAAGCAGGACGATCTAATGTCAATTATGACACGTACTATGGTATTCAACAGAAACCAAGGAGACTGGATGTCCTCACTACGGGTGAATTTATAGAAGTTATGAATGAAGTTGCACTTGGAGAGCTGGGGGAAGAGATATTTTCTGCTGCCGACATTACAAGAATTGGTGCTGGTACCGATTGGCAGGATCAGATTTTTCAAAGTGCTCCTATGCAAAGCCATAATTTATCTCTTTCAGGAGGGAATGACAAGACAACCTACTATGCGTCCTTTAATTATTTTGATCAGGATGGCATAATTAAGGAGACGGGTATGAAAAGATTTGGCGGCCGACTAAATCTCACACAGCAGGTAGGTGACCGACTTAAAGTTGGCTTCAACATGAATACGTCCAAGATTAACGATAAGTTTAATATTGATGGTGTAAACATTAATGAAGGTGCAGGGCCCATCTATTCTGCATTACTCTATGACCCAACAGAACCAGTCTTTGCTGAGAATGGGGATTATGCCCGATCTACTAACCTAACCATTAATAATCCACTAAGCCTCGTAGAAGGCCCTGAGAGTAGGAGCGAATCTCACAGGACATTTGGGAACATCACATTGGACTATGAGATAATTGATGGCTTAAGTGCAAGGTTGAATTTTGGTTCAGACAGGTCTTCTGCTCGAAGAGATCTTTATATTGGCAGAGCTACTTTCGGTGGTAGGCTTGCAGGTGGTATTGCCGACGTTATAACCAAGGACTTGTCGAATACAATCATAGAATATACTATGAATTATCAAAAGCAAATCAATGAAAACCATAACTTCAACCTACTTGGTGGAGTTACGTATCAGGAATTTGCTACAAAGACTTTTGGTGGCATCATTCAAGGATTTGCCTCTGATGCAACTACCACTAATAACCTCGGTCTTGGTGATGGTGGTATTGATGGCGTACGTAGCAGTGCAGAAGGAAGTCAACTGTTATCTTATTTGGGCAGAGTCAACTATAATCTTTATGACAAATACCTCTTCACTGCATCTATGAGAGCAGATGGTTCTTCGAGATTTGGTGCGAACAATAAATACGGATATTTTCCATCATTTGCTTTTGCATGGAAAATGAGTAATGATGGCATCTTAGCCAATGCATTTTCAGATCTAAAGTTTAGAGCAAGTTGGGGACAAACGGGTAATCAGGAAATTGGCAACTTTGCATCTCTTTCTACATTTGGAACAGGCAGAAATGCCATCTTTAACAATGCTGCTTTTGGTGGTGTACAACCTTCCCGCATTGCTAATCCAGATCTTCGATGGGAAATCACTAAACAGTTTAATGTAGGATTTGACTATGCCCTGATGGAAGGCAGGATAACCGGTACCATCGATTATTTTATAAAGAATACCAGTGATCTCTTGCTCGACTTACCACTACCTCAATCATCAGGATTCTCAAGCATTCTGTCCAATGTTGGAAGTGTTGAAAATAAAGGATTTGAGTTTCTGTTGACCTCTGTCAATGTGAGTAAAGGAGATTTTAAATGGAGCTCAACGATCAACTTTGCAGCTATTAAAAATAAAGTGACCGATATAGGTGAATTATCAAGTATAAGATTGGGTAATGTTCAAGATGTGGGCAATACGACTATAATAAGAGAAGGCATCCCAATTAATTCATATTTCGGATACGAAGTTCTGGGAATATTTAATACTGCTGATCAAGTAGCCGCTTCAGCTCAACCTAATTCCCAACCCGGATATCCAATATTTGCGGATACCGATGGCAATGGCCAAATAACACCGGATGATCAGGTAGTTTTAGGTGATCCTTTTGCAGATTTTACATTTGGTTTTCAAAATAGCATTTCCTATAAAGGCTTTCAAATTGATGCCTTTCTCTATGGCTCTCAGGGTCAGGAGTTAGTTAATTTGAATGCGATAGAAAGTATGTATCCCAATAATTTCCGTCGCAACAAATTTGCATCTCAATACATCGGCAGATGGTCTCCTACTAATCAGGATGCACGATTCCCTTCCGGAATATCTCCACTTGCTTATGGCGGTAGCAAAGTGAATACTTTAACAATAGAAGATGCGTCTTTTATCAGACTGAAAACTGTACAATTGAGTTATCAGATTCCTTTAAGTAATAATAATATTTTTCAAAATTTAAAGGTCTACGTTACGGCACAAAATCTTTTTACAATTACAGATTACATAGGATGGGATCCTGAAGCAAGTTCCTATGGAAGATCTAATGTGAGACTGGACTATAGTAGTTATCCTATTACCAAGAGTTTCATCTTTGGAATAAATGCAGGGTTTTAAAATTATAATTAAGACTTAAATAATAATAAAATGAAAAAATATATTTATAAATCGCTTTTTATACTTCCCTTGATGTTTTTTACAATTGGTTGTGAAGGGCCTTTAGAGGAAGAAGTGCTATCTGAATTGGCCCCAGGAAATTTTTTACTATTGGAAGAGGGTATTATGGCCGTCTTGAATTCTGGTTATGGCAATGCCCAGGCCAGGAGTATTGAGGCCTATAATAAAGTATCCTTTTCAGGATTCCCAGCCGGTGAATGTTGGGGACGTGGTGGCAGTATCGAAGCATTACTTACTCCGCTTACCAATTTCAACTGGGATGCTAATCATCGAAGATTTAATGACGAATGGTTACTTAATTATGCTGCCATTCGGGATGCCAATATTATTTTGGAAAATATTGAGAATGGTGAATTTTCCAGTCAGTTTAAATCTGAGATCAGCGCGGAAGCCAAATTCTTACGAGGTTTCGGATATTATGTGATTAACGACTTGTTCGGCAGCGGGCCAATCTTCACAAGCACGACAGAAGAAGAACTCAAAAAACCAAAAGCCTCTGAAGCGGAATTTGCAAGCAGGATAGAAAGCGATTTAATTGATGCAGCGGCAGGGCTTCCATTGACACAAGCACTTTATGGCCGAGCTACGAAAGGCTCAGCTCTTGGAATACTTACTAAATGGTATCTTAATACCAAACAATGGCAAAAGGCGGCGGATGCTGCTCAGCAATTGATGGGACTCAATCAATATGGCCTTTTCCCGAATTACCTGGACCTTTTTAGAGCTAGCGAGGAAGGCAATGAAGAAATTATCTGGACCCATGCGAGTTCTTCTGCTGCTGGCGGCAATTTTCTAAATGCACTGGTATTTCCACCAGACTTTCCAAGAGGAGCGTCTCAAGGTGTTTTTGCCGCAAGGACCTATTTCTATGATGCCTTTCTGGATGGGTATGAGGATGGTGATACGAGAAAAGAAATGTTTATCACAGAATATGTTAGCACTTCTTCCGGAGAAGTGGTACCAGGTTATGGTGTCGATCAATCCTTTCCTGCTAAGTATGAATTTGCTCCGGATCAAGCTGGTCCAGCATCGGGAACAGATGTACCCGAAATAAGATATTCCGATATTCTATTGTCCCGGGCAGAAGCGCTTAATGAATTGAATGGTCCCAATCAAGAAGCAATAGATCTTATAAATCTGGTAAGAGCCAGGGCAGGAATTTCCGCTTTAGAAATGGCAGGATTTAGTAAGGAGTCCTTGAGAGATCATCTCCTTCAGGAAAGAGCATGGGAGTTCGCATTTGAAGGCAAAGTAAGGGAAGATCAGAAGAGACATGGTGTCTTTATCTCAGGAGCACAAGCAAGGGGTAAAAATGCACAAGCACACCATAGAGTCTATCCTATTCCTCAGAGGGAGATGGATTCGAATCCTAATATTGAGCAAAACCCGGGTTATTAATGGCGAATTTTCATAGCTAGTTTTTTCATAGAGGGTCAGGCTTTTTGTAAGTTTTATTGCTTTAGAAGGCTTGACTTTTTTAATAAAT
>JAJCYJ010000215.1 GCA_029262975.1 Saprospiraceae bacterium | reverse complement strand
TTTGGTTGAATGAAGTTTACTTGATTCCATCCCATATGGGGAACTTTAAAACCTGAAACAGCCTTAAATCTCTTAACATGTCCCCGTACTATGCCCAAACATTCAGTGTCTCCTTCTTCTGAAAATTCTGCCATTAACTGCATACCAACACAAATGCCCAAAACAGGCTGAACAAGACTTTTAATCACAGAGACCAGACCTTTTTGATGCAGCGCGTTCATGGCTGCTGACGCATGCCCCACGCCAGGAAAAATTACTTTATCCGCACTTCTTATAGTTTCCTCGTCAGACGTAAGAATATAGTCAGCCTGAATTCTGTCTAATGCATTCATAACAGAACATGTATTTCCGGCGTCGTAATCGATCAAGGCTATCATAAAATCCCTTTAGTTGTAGGTAATTCGTCACTCTTTACATCGATATTTATACCATGTCTAATAGCACGAGCGAAAGCCTTAAATATTGATTCTATTTTATGATGTTCGTTATTTCCTTCCGCCTTAATATTCAAATTGCAAAGGGCATGATCGCTAAACGATTTGAAAAAATGATAAAACATTTCTGCCGGCATATCTCCTACATATTCTCTGGCAAATGAAACATCCCATTCTATCCATGACCGACCGCCAAAGTCCAAAGCAACCTGGGCAAGACAATCATCCATTGGCAAGCAAAAACCATAGCGTTGTATGCCTACTTTTTTTCCTATTGCTTCCCTGAAAGCGATACCTAAAGTGATAGCTGTGTCTTCAATCGTATGATGTTCATCTATCTCCAAATCACCTTTTACTGCTATTTTTAAATCAATCTTTCCATGCCGGGCAATTTGCTCCAACATGTGATCAAAAAACTTTAATCCTGTATCTATATTCGCCTGTCCATTTCCATCAAGATTCAAATCAACCAGGATATTCGTTTCACTCGTATTTCGTTTTTGAATGACCTTTCTATGTTGTCCTTTAAGATATTCATAAATGGATTTCCAATTATCGGTTTTTAGCGATACAACTTTATCCAGATCATCAGGTGTCTCAACCTTTGATCCATTTTCTTCATGAATAAAAATCCCTTTGGCTCCAAGGTTTTTAGCCAGCTCGGAGTCACTCCATCTGTCACCAATTACAAATGAAAGGGATAAATTATAATCCCCATCTATAAAATTCTGTAGCATTGCTACTCCAGGTTTCCGATATGGAGAATTGTCTTTTTCAAACGATCGGTCAATATGCACGCTTTTGAAAACAATACCTTCTCCTTTTAAAGTGTTGATCATCAATTCCTGAAAAGGCCAAAAATCTTTTTCGGGATATGAATCTGTACCTAGACCATCTTGATTAGTGACTAATACAATTTCATAATTTAATTCTTTTGAGATCCGGGACAGATAAGTTATTACGCCCGGAAAAAAGCTAAACTTATCTAGTTGATCTACCTGGTAGTCACTTTCGGGCTCGCGAATAATAGTCCCATCCCTGTCAATAAATAAGACTTTTTTCATGTGTAAAATTTCTTGACAGAATCAATCAAAACATCATTTTCTTTATCCTGTCCAATCGTAATTCTAAGACACTGCTGACAACCATGGAGCTGGCTTCTATCTCTGACTATTATACCTGCGTCACACAAAAATTTATAGAGTGCCAAATGCTCCCTGCATCGGACTAAAAGAAAATTTGTGTCTGATGGAAATACCCGCTCAATGCCTTGAATTTCAGAAAGAATTTCTGATACTCTTACACGCTCCAGGATGGTACGTTCTATTCTTTGGTTTATTATATCCCTTTGGGATAGAAAAGTCTTGGCTTTGATTTGTGTATGACTATTAATATTATAGGGAGGCTTAATCTTATTCAAATATTGAATCACTTCGGCATGTGCAAAACCCATACCCAATCTCAATCCTGCTCCACCCATTGCTTTAGAAAATGTCTGTAATACTATTAAGTTTTTAAATTCATTCAGCCTGTGAACCAGAGAAATCCTTTCGCAATATTCAATATAAGCCTCGTCCATAATGACAAGTCCTTTCCACCCCTTAATCACATCTATGACGCGCTCTTCTGTCAATAAATTACCTGTGGGATTATTAGGCGAACATAAAAAGAGCAATTTATCGATTGACTGTTGATCTGAAAGACAAGCTTCTACATTCAGGTCGAACCTTTCATCTAGTTGAATAGCTAATTTCCCAACGTCATTAATATCTGCAACGACTTCATACATACCAAATGAGGGTTGAATAAATCGAATTCGATCATGAGAAGGTGTGCAGAAAGTTCTCACAATAAGATCGATTATTTCATCAGAACCATTGCCTAAAATGATCTCCTCAGTTTGAATATTTAAAAATGAGCCAATTATCTCCTTCAGTTCCTTCTGATGTGGATCCGGATATCTATTATAATCGGTGGGATATGGTGATTCATTAGCGTCAAGCAAGACTTTCGCATCTCCTGTATATTCAGCGCGAGCGGAACTAAAGGGTCGCAGACTTTTTATATTCCCTCTGACGAGCTCTTCAACTTTCATAAATCTTGCAATCTTAATTTTACAGCATTGGCATGTGCTGTAAGTTCTTCATTATTAGCCATCGTTATTATAGTCTGACCAAGATTTCTTAATCCTTCTTCATTAATTTTTTGAAATGAAATCTTTTTTATAAAAGAGTCCAGCGATACGCCACTATAAGATCTTGCAAAAGCTGCGGTGGGTAAAGTATGATTCGTCCCGGAAGCGTAGTCACCGGCACTTTCGGGGGTCAAATGACCAACAAAAACAGACCCAGCATTAATAACCTTATCGATATGATCTTCTGCATCGTTCGATGCTATTATAAGGTGCTCCGGGGCATATTGATTAATGAAATCAAATACTTTCCGGGTACCTTCAAATACGCATGCGTATGCATGTGCCAATGAAAGTACTGCAGTATCAGCTCTTGAAAGATGGATTAATTGACTATTAATTTCCGAGACCACTTTTTCTACCAGTTCCTCCGATGTGGTCACCAAGACCACCTGGCTATCGATTCCATGTTCTGCCTGGGATAACAGATCTGCCGCAACATAGACGGGATTAGCGGTTTCATCTGCATAAACAAGCACCTCTGAAGGTCCGGCAGGTAAATCGATCGCCACCCCAAGCGTCATACCTTTCATTTTTGCCGCTGTCACAAATTGATTGCCAGGTCCGAAGATTTTATATACTCCCGGTATACTCTCTGTCCCACATACCATTCCAGCGATAGCCTGGGCCCCTCCGGCCTTAATAATTTTGGTGATACCACATTTATTCGCGGCATATAGTATAGCTGGATGAATCTTACCCAATTTACCAGGAGGTGTGCATAGGACTACATCCCTGCACCCTGCCACCATAGCGGGAATACCCAACATTAACACCGTGCTAAATAATGGCGCTGATCCACCTGGAATATAAAGACCAACTTTTTGAATGGGTCTTGCCTCCTGCCAGCATTGCACTCCGGGTGTGGTTTCAATCTTGCGTAAAGTAAGTTTCTGAGACTCATGAAAGAGTTGAATATTTCTACCAGCAGTATCGATCGCTTTTTTTAATTCTGGACTAACTGCTGCTATTCCTTCTTCTATTTCAGTTTTTGAAACGTTCAAATTAGTCAACCGGACATTATCAAATTGTTCTGTCAGCTTTAAGATAGCCGCATCTCCATCTGCTTTGACTTCCGTATACACCTGGTCAATAATATCTTCTAAATGATCCCGCTTTATAGCCGGACGTCTGATAATCCTATTAATCGTATCCTGATCAGGAGATAAAAATCTTTTGATATGTATATCGAATACTGCCATCAGACCACCATTTTTTCTATAGGAATAATTAATATGCCTTCAGCTCCTAATTCTTTTAATTGATTTATGACGTTCCAGAAATCCGATTCGCTGATTACCGAATGAAGCGAACTCCATCCTTCTTTGACTAATGGCAAGACTGTTGGACTCTTTAGGACTGGCAATATGTTACTGACTTCTTTTATCTTGTCATTCGGTACATTCATCAGGATATATTTATTATTTCTGCCTTTCATCACAGATCTAATCCTGAATAAGAGCTGATCCAACAGGTTTTGTTTCTGTTCGTTCAGATGTCGATTAACTGCTATAACAGCTTCAGAATGCAGAATAATATCTTTTTCTACAAGACCATTTTTAAATAAAGTGCTACCACTGCTGACAAGATCGCATATGGCATCAGCCAGACCAATATTTGGAGCTATTTCAACGGATCCGGAAATTTCATGGATTTGTACCTGAATACCTTTTTCCTTCAGGAACTTAGTAAGCGTACGTGGATAAGAGGTCGCAACCTTTTTTCCTTCAAGGTCATTTATATGTTCGTATTTACTGTCTTTGGGCAGCGCCAGGGAAAGTCGGCATTTTGAAAACCCAAGTTTTTCAACAATTGCTACATTTACACCTTTCTCGATTAATGTGTTTTCTCCGATAAATGCTATATCTGCGACGCCATCTTCGAGATATTTGGGGATATCTGAATTTCTCAGAAAATAAAAAGTGGCGTCCATCCCTTGAGCTGAAGCCTTTAATTGATCCTTGGAATTATCAACTTTAAGACCAGCATCTTTTAATAATGCTAGTGTCTCTGTGTGTAACCTTCCGGATTTTTGAATAGCTATATTTAATCCCATATGTACCAATTAAAAAACCCGCTAAAACATCGAAGTAAGCGGGTTAATATAACTTTTGATTTCTTATTTAAGAAAGATACATTAACGCCTCCTTCACAATTGATGATGTGAATGAAAATGCGTATAAATATGTATCTCCCGAATCATAATGCAAGTATAACTTATTTTTAAGAAACGCTTATTAGTAGAATTATCGAGATGAAATATTTAGTTCGTTCTCTTCACCCGTAAAAAGGTCTTCGTCGTGAATATCCAAGTAATTATCGATATCATACTTTGATAAGGGTCTGCACAATTATCTTACAGCAGAAAATTTATAGTATGGCTGTATTGGAGATCCAAAATCTCAGTA
>JAJCYJ010000214.1 GCA_029262975.1 Saprospiraceae bacterium | reverse complement strand
TCAAGGGTGAGTATGCTTTCCTGGTCCCTGGCCATATAGCCAATATTGACATCATTGAAGCCGCATGAATGGGTGAGCAGGCAATGAGGTGTGATGTGTTGATCCTTAGGCGATAATTCCAGACTCTTTATACTAACATACTCCAAAATGTTAGCGTGTAAGTCAAGTTTGCCTTGTTCTGTAAGTTGCAAAACGGCGATTGCAGTCAGGAGCTTTCCGATCGATCCCAATTGAAACTTCGTTTGGTCAGAAACGGGGGTTTGAGTGCCTATATTCCCATGGCCATAGTGAAAAAAGTGAGTGGTATCTTTTTGACTCAAAGCCATGGCGATTCCTGGGAACATGCCTTCCTTATATCCTTTCTTCAATAAAGAATCTATTATTAAAGGAAGGTTGTCATCGCTAAGTTCAGAGGACGACTGCCCATGGATCTGAAAAGCTACTATCAGGAAGAAAATACCGAGGGGAAATGACAATTTCCAATTTTTCATTTCAGTAGAATTACGAAACCACAAAAATGGATCTTATAAAAATAAATAGAGACAAAGGTTATGCGACAATGTTGCGCCAATAACCCGACAGGTTACAAAAAACTAACAACTGGCTTTATGGAAAGCGCTTGATTTTCATCAATTTCCTTAGTGTTCTTAATTACGATATAAAAATTAGCAGCCACTAAAAGCATCACGGTCAGTGCTATAATTTGATGGTCAAGGCCTAACCAGTTTTTGACGATTGCCAACAAAATAATGACCATTCCAGAAGTGATTGTCCATAGGATTTGGATGGAAACGATGTGCTTGGTCGTTTGATGAATTTCTTCTTTCCAATAGAACAAAGCCAATGGAATCAGTATGTTTCCCGTAGGAACAATCATGAATAGTAAAGAAGACAGGTTCACATATTTTATCAATCTCCAGTCTACATTTTGTTGCTCATCGCCCTCAAGGAACTCTTCCCTGGTAACATCGAGCGCTGTACTAAGCGCATCTAACGTATGTCCTATTGGTGGCACGCCCGATTCGATTCGCTGCACGGTTCTTATCGACAACCCAGCTTTTTCTGCCAATTCAGCTTGAGAAAGATTCAATTTTCTCCTAAGTTTGATAATATATAAGTTCTTCATGTTTTTCTAAATGTTGCCACAAATGTTTAGTAAAAACCAAAATAGATAGTCAGAAAACCAACTGTATCAGCAACGCCATGCGCAATATATGCGGCCCAAATATTACGGGTGGTTTTCAAATAAACCATTCCGAAAGCAAACCCGAAAATCCCCGTTGCAATTATAGCCTCTATACCATTATTATAATGTAGGAAACCAAATATTATACTCGACAAAGTAAGACCGATAAACCATTTATATTTTGAATTTCCAAGAAAAGATACGAATTGCCCAAGGAAAAATGAACGATAAATTAATTCTTCTCCAAAACCAGCTGTTGTCCATGATACAATCAAGTAGATAATAAGCATTGGCTGATTGCCCTCTATAGACTTGTAGAAAGCAGGTACTTCTTCTGTTACTCCAAAGGATTCCAATAAGGGCACTAATACAAATACTGAGAACACCTGCAATGAGATACCCACTGTTGCCCCAACAAGAACCGTTTTTCGCCAACTTCTCGGTTTGAATAAACCCAATACTTTTATAGGTAGTTTTCTCCATCTAAACAGAGCGAAGACACCCAGCATAGCAATTGGAATGCCAAAAGGGGGGATGATTTTGTCGAGGAAAGTAAGAGATATTATAAGTAGCAGCGCAAGTAGTGTCTGCAACTTTTGGTTAAATAAAAATTCTGAATCATTCATCCTTTGTCCATTATTGTGAACTGAGATACATCTGAATCATGAGTGTTGTGTCCATATAAGCATGAGCAAGTATCAAAACAATGAGTCGTTTTTCAAGATAAATGTAAGAGAAGCCAAGAGCCAATCCCATGAAAGTTGTCTGAGCAATCCCCATTGGTCCCCATGAGAAATGAACAAATCCGAAGATGACAGAACTGAGCGTGACTGCAGCTATTTGCCCGGATTTCCCTGTTAAGCCCAGTTGTGTAAATCGATTAATAAGGAATGCCCTGTAGATGATTTCCTCACCAAAAGAGGAGACAATCCAAACACCAACCAGTGTCAACAGAAACAAGCCAAAATTGTCCTTCATATAGTCATATTGGCTCAAATCGGCACCTTCTGGAATACCTGTGATGTTGGCCATAATAATAGATCCAAGTATGAAGGCGGCCAGGGTAATTATCAAGACGATTATAGATTGCAAAATCACTTTGCCTGTCTGTCTCCAGCTAATGAAAGATAGATTGAAACCAAAGTCCTTAAGACCATGACCCCTTATTTTTAATCCTACCCATACCGTTAGTAACATGACCACATTGGTAATCCACATGACTGCTTGCTTTTGGACGGGGTTGTCTTTCGCCAGAGGCGTTAACAAATGAAGTACGAGGTAGGCGAGCGTGAACAATAATATGATTTCAATGATGATGGCAGTCTTGCTGGTGATTAACAATTGACCAAGAGTTGGTTTATTCGATGCTGTCTTGCGCATAATTTTGAGTTTACTTGTACCCAAAGGTTCGGTTGTTTTATATGCGATGTCGACCGAAATCAGGAAGTCGAACCTATTTCTAAAGAGATTTCTTGAATTCAGTAGGGGTCTGACCTGTCTCTTTTTTGAAGGCGGTATTGAAGGACGATTTCGAATTAAACCCCACCTGGTACATTACTTCAAGTACAGTGAGCTTCTCATCCTTGGATTGTGTCATGACTTTTTTGGCCTCTTCGATCCGAAAGGAATTGATGAGGTCGTAGAAGTTTTTCCCAAATGACTGATTAATCACTTGTGATAGATTTTTCGACGAAAGGGTGAGCAGCTCCGCTAATTCTGCTAAGCTTAGTTGTGGATTCAGATAAAGTTGCTCCTTTCGTAACAAGGTGACAAGCTCATCTTCATAGTGCTTAAGTTGACTATGAGTCAAATATGATCCGGAGTATTTGACAGTATCCTCGTGGGAGATTCCAGCAAATATTTCGGGTTGTTTGAGTGCTTTAAAAATAACTCTATTTACAAAATAGAATATAAATAGAAGGAGCCCTATCAATGAAATACTGTATCCAATTACATCACCCGATAGGACAAGGAAATTGTGCAATAATGAGACTATTGTTATTAATGCGAACGTCTTAATCGCGAAACTCAACCAGGGGAGGTTAATGTGATCTATTTTGGAAAATTTATTCTTAATGATCTCACGATAATTATGAAGAACGCGATATGAAATTCCCAAATAAACAAGAATATGGATGTATAGTGAGGCACTTATTAAATGAACGTACCAGGGAATTTCTTTTAAATTCACCATATCTAGGGACTCGTTGTTCTTAACTGATATTAATAAAAGCGCGGTAACAACTATATATGGTATGGAATGGAATATTTGCCATCGGGTAATCCTATAGCTTCTATATATGACCGAATTTGTATAAGCTAAAAACAAAGGCCCATATAGGAGAAAAAATCCATCATCGATGAATTGGAAGTAACTCAGAACTGGTGTACTTTGAGACATTCGGAAAGTCATTTCGGCTAAGTTCCATGCGTTCAGCAAAAAGATAACTCCGAGTAGAATGTTGCTTTGCCTTTTACCCCTTCTATGTGTGACTAAGAAGATCCCAACGAATAGAAGTTGGAATGTAACCAGGAAAGAAAGTAGAGCCGGTAGACTGTTTTCCATAGAATTCAAAAGTATAAAACTTGAAAGTCATCTGCTGATTTTATCATGCCTGCCATCCTATAAACTTCGATAGTACGATTATCAACCGGCACTTTTCGACCTTAACGATTAGTATCAAGGGATCTTTTATGCTTAACTTATAAAGTTGAACGAAACACCTATCAATGTAGCTTTCCAAAGATTCAATTTTTTTTTTTACAATGTTTAAATTTCTAAGCTATAAATTTTTCAGACATGGAAAGATTATAAAGGAGCCTCGTACAGGTATAATCAAATGTACAAACTACTGATGTATTGTCCTTCAGTCTGCCACTTATACCGAATTTAATAAAAGATGACGCCGAAAATGAAGTGTAAATCATCAACTACATGGTCTCAAATACCTGCCTCATTAAGGTACATTTATGCCGGACAGCGCGCCCGTCTTTATGTTTCTTTCACATTTGTGGTTTATTCTTATTTTCTAATTAATTAAAATTTTATGGGCAAAAAATGTGAGCATAGTTATGAGATCTTTATTTTGATCTTTGCCAGACTTTATACTGCTCAGTTTTGGTAAATGTTCTGCAAAATATACCTGATTGTTTGCCATCTCAAAAAGATTGCTTGCCAGGCTGGTGCTGTATTTAAAGTGCGGGTTTATATCTGTAATAATATCGGCAACAACCTTGACTAATTTCTTATAGGATAAAAAGAGTCCCGCTTTATTCTCTTCGTCTATAGAATTTATATGATATGCTTTTCCTCCTTCATTAATGACCACTTTATGTAATAAATTTTCATTGATGTGTTTATTCATCGGATGCTCAGAGATGGCTCTCACTAACTTTTCAATTGCTATTTCAAGTTTTTTGACAGGATTTTCAACGTTTTTAATATTGATCGTTATTAGATAACGGACCCATTCCCAATACCATGAAGTGAGGAAAAGCAATAGTAAATGTTTGTTATCAAAGTACCTGTAAATGGATTTTTCTGCCGAACCTATTTTTAATGCGAGTTTTCGGAAGGTAAAGGATTCAAATCCAATATCATTTATCATAATGATACTATGTTCCAAAATCCTTTTTCCCAGATCAGATTCTTGTGGATCCTTGTTGTAGAGGCTTTTGTTAAGGTCGAATTTGATGTCCATTTGATATGGTTTCAGACGATTAAAGTGAACATAATGTCAATATAACTATTATGTATGACAGTATTGCTGTCACATATAAAAAATAATATTATCTTTGTTGTAAGTCAGGCTTATATGAAACTGCTGGTCTACCTATATATCTCGATGATCTCAATACTTTTTGTTGGGGTGGTTGGAGAATTATATGAGATAAGCGATGTTCATGTATGCTTACTTGATTTTCCGGATGACGGAAATTCTGAAAAAGACACATCTGAGAATGCGGAAGTGGATGCTGAATTTAATTCTTTGAATATTTCGGATGATCCCACTGTTTTAAATCAAATGATCCGACAGGTAAATTATTCCTATTGCGCCAAAGCCGGGCATTTCTTGGAAATTCCAGACCCTCCTCCTGAGCTCTTATAAGAGACTATTATCTCTTAATGAA
>JAJCYJ010000213.1 GCA_029262975.1 Saprospiraceae bacterium | reverse complement strand
GTTTTTTTAAAAAAAGATGATCTATCTTTAGGTGATATGAAGTATCTGTATTTTTCAATTGTCTGCTTGTGCTTACTTCTGGGTTGTCGGGAGAAAGCAGAAATCCCTGTTAGCATTTATGATAAGAACATTGGGATGTGTGCCCCTGTCACAACTGATCATGAATGGTATCAGTCCGACAATATTGCACCTTTATTTGACGGTCTTGATGCCTTGGATTTTCCGATTACTACTGAAGACACTCTCGTGCAAAAATATTTTAATCAAGGGATGGTATTATCCTTTGGATTCAATCATGCAGAGGCTGCCCGGTCCTTTTATTATGCTGCCAAACTTGATCCGACGTGTGCCATGGCATACTGGGGCTTCGCATACGTCCTTGGACCAAATTATAATGCTGGAATGGAAGCCGATAATTATGAAAGAGCATATAAAGCTATTCAAACTGCCATTTCTTTATCCACTCAATCTCCTCCCAAAGAAAAAGCGCTGATCGATGCAATGTCAAAAAGATATGTTGCTACGAGTATCGAAGACAGAAGTGAGTTAGACATTGAATATTCTACTGCATTTAAAAAACTGTACGAGACATATCCCGAAGATGCTCATATTGGTACCCTATATGCAGAATCTCTGATGAATTTACATCCATGGGACTTGTGGACCAGGGAAGGGCTTGCACAAGAATGGACTCCTGAAATTATACAAACACTCGACGAGGTTTTTATAAATGATCCTAATCATATAGGAGCACATCACTTTTATATACATGCTGTTGAAGCTTCCAATAAGCCCGAACTGGGATTGAAAAGTGCGGAAATATTTGATTCCGGTATCGTGCCAGGGGCAGGCCATTTATTGCATATGCCATCACATATATATATTCGAACTGGCGACTATCATAAAGGGACTGTATCGAATATTAAAGCAGTGGAATCAGACAGCACATATGTGACGGCTTGTCACGCCCAGGGAGCATATCCATTAGCATACTACCCACATAATTATCACTTTATGGCCGGAACGGCTACTCTTGAAGGCAATAGTGAATGGGCCATATTGGCGGCAGGAAAAGTCGCTGAACATGCCAATAGGCAAATCATGAAAGAGCCAGGCTGGGGTACACTTCAACATTATTATACAATTCCTTATTATGTATTGGTCAAATTTGGAAAGTGGGATGATATATTACAAATGGAAAATTTTGATACTTCCATAAAATATCCAGAAGCAGTAAGACATTATGCCAGGGGCATGGCTTATCTGGGAAAAAATGATATTGCACAAGCTAAAAATGAATTAATCTCTCTAGAACAATATGCAAATGATAAAAGCCTGGAAGATGTAACAGTCTGGGATATTAACTCTGTAAGTACGCTATTGCAAATTGCAAAAAGAGTTCTGTCAGCAGAAATATTCGCCAGTGAACAAGACTATAGTATGAGTATCTCCCTCCTTAAAGAGGCTATAGAAATAGAGGATGACTTGAATTACGATGAACCACCAGATTGGTTTTTTTCTGTTCGCCATAACCTGGGCGCCAAACAATTAGAATCAGGGCAAACAGACCATGCAATTCAGACTTATCTGGAAGACTTACAGAAGTTTCCAAAAAATGGGTGGGCATTACACGGTCTGAAAGAAGCGTATAATCGTAAGAAGGACATAAACAAGGTCAAAGAAATTTCGAAAGACCTTGAAAGTATTTGGTCGACGGCTGACATTACTTTGTTGACCTCCCAATTAAAATAAGCCAGTTAAACTTATTTTATTATGAGATTGCCTAATTAATAGAATGGTCACATAGTTTTTTTTAAGTTGGTTGTCATGGCAACAATATTGTATCTTTGTACACTCAAGTAAGACGAAAGACTATAGCTTTAAATATCAATGACATTTAAATCCAAGTCATGAATTCAAAAATTGAGTCCAACCCAATCATTGACCGGCTTCCGGCTAAATTAAAGCAATACATTAAGCCTCAGGATTATGAGCGATACAATGCCATGGATCAATCAGTATGGCGGTATGTCATGCGTAAAAATGTAGATCACCTGAAGGATGTGGCACACGAATCCTATCTCGACGGATTGGACAAGACGGGTATCACAATTGATCGTATCCCAAGTATGTATGGGATGAACCGCATATTACAGGATATTGGATGGGCTGCAGTGGCAGTGGATGGTTTGATTCCTTCTGATGCATTTATGGAATTCCAGGCCTATAATACACTTGTTATTGCTTCTGATATTAGACAATTGGATCACATACAATATACGCCGACACCTGACATTATTCATGAGTCAGCTGGTCATGCACCTATTTTGGCTAATCGTGAATATGCTGAATACCTTCGCCGGTTTGGACAAATAGGAAGCAAGGCGATTTCGTCTGCATTAGATAATGAACTGTATCAGGCCGTTCGAACACTTTCCATTCTAAAGGAACATCCCGAATCTACAGCCGATGATATTGAAAAGGCTAATGAAAAGGTCAATGCGCTACAGGGGCAAATAAGCACCCTTTCGGAAATGACTCAAATGAGAAACCTGCATTGGTGGACAGTTGAATATGGTCTAATCGGAACGCTGGATAATTATAAGCAATATGGTGCTGGTCTTTTGTCATCGATAGGTGAGAGCAAGTGGTGTATGTCAAATAAAGTAGAGAAGATACCGTACTCGATCGAGGCTGCGCTGGTGAATTTTGATGTGACCCGGCCACAACCTCAATTATTTGTTACACCTGATTTTGCTCATCTAAATCTGGTACTTGAAGAATTTGCAGATAGTTTGTCTGTCAGGAAAGGGGGCCTGGAAGGGTTGAAAAGGTTGATTGAATCAAAGAGTCTTGGTACTATAGAATTGAGCACTGGACTACAGGTTTCTGGAGTATTTGATCGTGTTATCGAAGATGTAAAAGGCAGAAGTCGTGTGGCATATTTTCAAACAACAGGTGAGACTGTTTTGGCCAACCGGGACAAGCAACTTACGAGTCACGGGCGGTTGGATCATCCCAACGGCATCGGTTCTCCTCTGGGCTATTTGAAAGGGTATAACCTTGCGATCGAGGATATGTCTCCAATGGATCTTGCAGCTTACAATATTCACGAGGATAACAGGATAAAGCTTGAGTTTGAAAGTGGGGTGAAGTTAGATGGAAAGGTAATCACGGGGGCGCGCAATGTATACGGCAAGATCCAGACAGTTTATTTTGATGACTGTTTGGTAACGTATAAAGATGAGGTCTTATTTACACCTCAGATGGGCACGTACTGTATGACCGTTGGGAAACAAATCATTTCGGCTTTTGCTGGACCTGCCGATGATGACTCATTTGATATGTTAACACATCAATTATCCGAAGATGAAGTTTCCGTTATGAAACCAGGAGACATCATAAAAGTTCATTCACTCTTTTCGGAGGCTGTTGATCTGCGGACTCAGAACTTTACCACACAGAAAGAATTGCGAGAATTATATGATAAAGCAATTTTGTTAGCTCCTCATAACTGGCTGCTTCTATTGGACTTATTCGAGGTTGCCGTACAAAAAGAGTTTACAACTCTGCGGAATATCATTGGCAAGCATCTCAATTCTCTAAGTCTTGAGACCCCAGAATTGTCAGAA
>JAJCYJ010000212.1 GCA_029262975.1 Saprospiraceae bacterium | reverse complement strand
ATCTTGAGCATCTCGACTGACACCATATCGTTGTGCTACGATTTCTGCAGTTTGCAACATGGGCATATAAATATTGGGGTGCTTTCCTACAAGCTTTTTATCAATGAATCGATACCGGTTCATGTGTTCGTTCTGAACAAGGCTAATGGATTCAAGTCCTCCTCCGATCACCACTTGCATACCATCATTCAGTATTTGTTTCGCCGCAGTCGCCACAGCCATCATTCCTGATGAACATTGGCGATCAATGCTCATACCTGCTACAGTCACAGGCAGTCCTCCTGCTAAAGAACATAACCTCCCGATATTAGGAGACTGTGTACCTTGTTGCATAGCACATCCCATTATTACATCGTCCACTTCAGCCGGATCGATACCCGACTTTTTAACTGCTTCTTCGATTGCCCAACCTCCAAGAGTCGGAGCACTTGTATTATTAAAAGCGCCTCTGTATGCTTTTCCTATTCCCGTTCTTGCTGTGGATACAATTACTGCTTCTTTCATTATATGCTATGATTTAGACATCAAATATTGCAATATAAATGAAGTATTGAAAAAGAATAATTGAACCACTTTATATTTATGACTCAAATAAAGGCTTAACCGACCAATTCCGGGGCTTTTAAAAGTTTGAAGAACTGATCTAGTTTAGGTGTCAGGATGATCTCGGTTCTTCTGTTTTTACTTCTTCCCTGGGAAGTTTCATTATCCGCCTTTGGAATGTAATATGATCTTCCTGCTGCTGTAAGTCTTGCTGGATCGACATTATATTCTTGTTGTAAAATCCTAATAACTGATGTAGCACGTTGAACGCTGAGATCCCAATTATCACGAAATTTCTCATTCTTTATCGGGACATTATCAGTGTGTCCCTCAACGAGAATATTAAAGTCACTATGATCATTTATAACGGAAGCCACTTTTTGCATAATCACATTGGCATTTCGGGAGATTTGCGCACTGGCTGTTTGAAATAAGAGTTGGTCTGCAATACTGACATAGACTGCACTTCCCCTCACTTCCACCTGTATATCTTCATCATTTACATCCATCAGGGACCGTTTTAAGTTTGAGACAAGTGCAAAATTTATAGAATCCTTTTCATGGATTTTGGCAGTCAAATTCTGTATATATTCGTTTTGTCTACTTAGGGATTCTAAGGAGCTCTGTATACTCTTGGCCTCAGTCTGATTGATCACTGAAAGGTCAGAGAGTCTGTCCAAAAGACTTGAATTAGATTCTTGTATATGGTCCAGCTGTCCTTCCAATTGGGTGACCTGAGACTCGAGTAATTTAACTTTAGAATTTTCACAAGAAGTAAAGAAGATGGTTGCAACAAAAATGATGATGATTTTATTCATGATATGTTATGGATTATAGTTCCACTAATAACGCAGTCACATGATAAAAATATCTATGGTTTACCCTTAACTATTCGATTCAGGTAATTTTGTTATCTATTTATGCAATGACTCATTCAGGGAGGAAGTCAATAAAAAATCTCAGAAATACCACCGACTCTTTGTCCTTCCCGGAATTACTTCTATTTTTCAGACTTAAGGGTAATTAAACAAAAGAGGTTATGACACAGCAGATATCGTCACTTTCAGACTATAAAGACGCATACAAAAGGAGTATCGAAGATCCAGAGTTGTTTTGGGCTACACAGGCTGAGACATTTCATTGGCATAAGCCATGGGACAAAGTCCTGACATGGAACTTTGAGACACCAGAAATCAAGTGGTTTGAAGGAGGAAAACTCAACATAACTTATAATTGCCTGGATCGCCATATAGCAGACCGAGGTGATGATACAGCGATAATCTGGGAACCTAATGATCCTTTTGGAGGTGTTAAAAGCTATACTTATAATGAACTACTTGAGTCCGTATGTAAGGTAGCAAATGCTTTAAAGGCGAATGGAATTAAAAAAGGTGATCGGGTAGTATTTTATATGCCCATGGTCCCCGAATTAGCTATCGGTGTTCTTGCTTGTGCACGCATCGGAGCGGTTCATTCAGTAGTCTTTGCCGGGTTTTCAGCCCAGGCTCTGGCTGACAGAATCAATGACGCTGAAGCGAAAATGGTCATTTGTTCTGATTTTAACTCCCGGGGTTCAAAGAGTATTCCTGTAAAGCAAGTTGTAGATGATGCATTGGCGAAAGGTTGCCCATCCATAGAGCATGTATTAATGGATCGCAATACAGGTGGAGAAGTGCCCTGGTCAGAATCTATAGACTTGCATTGGGACGAACAAGTGGATCCCCAGGATGGTTTTTGTGCACCGGAAATCATGGATAGCGAGGATATGCTTTTCATCTTGTATACTTCAGGTAGTACAGGCAAACCAAAGGGCGTAGTGCATACATGTGGTGGTTATATGGTCTATACGTGCTACAGTTTTAAGAATGTATTTCAATATCAGCCGGGAGATATTTATTGGTGTACCGCAGACATCGGATGGATCACCGGGCATTCTTATATCGTTTATGGTCCATTATTAGCCGGTGCTACAACAGTCATGTTTGAAGGAGTTCCGACGTATCCTGATGCCGGCAGATTCTGGCAAGTATGTGAAAAGCTGGGGGTTAACCAATTTTATACAGCACCTACTGCCATACGAGCCCTCATGGCCCGAGGAGATGAATGGCCGGCAAAATATGATTTAAGCGCACTTAAGGTGATTGGCTCTGTAGGAGAGCCCATCAATGAAGAAGCCTGGCACTGGTATGACAAACATATTGGCAAGAACCAGGTTCCGATTATAGATACGTGGTGGCAGACAGAGACAGGAGGCATCATGTTGACTCCATTACCCGGTATTACAGATGCGAAACCCACATATTGTTCCTATCCTATGCCTGGTATTCAACCCGTCCTGGTAAATGCTGATGGAGAATTAATCGAAGAGAATGATGCAGAGGGACTCTTATGTATTAAGTTTCCCTGGCCTGCTATCATTCGAACAACCTATGGAGATCATGAGCGATGCCGACAGACATATTTTAGCACATTCAAGGGCATGTATTTTACAGGAGATGGGGCGCGAAGGGATAGCGATGGACGCATCAGGGTAATAGGCAGGGTAGATGATGTAATAAATGTATCCGGTCACCGAATGGGTACAGCCGAAGTAGAAAATGCAATTGACGAACACCCCAATGTTATAGAATCCGCTGTTGTTGGATATCCCCATGATATCAAAGGACAGGGTATTTATGCATATGTTATAACAGATGGTAAAGCAGGTGAAAACTTTGAGAAAGAGGTATTAGCTGTAGTTACAAAAGAAATTGGACCCATCGCAAAACCTGACAAAATTCAGATCGTCTCTGGTCTTCCGAAAACGCGATCTGGAAAAATCATGAGGAGGATTCTAAGAAAAGTAGCTTCGGGTGAAACTGAGAATTTAGGAGATATTTCAACTTTATTGAATCCGGAAATAGTGGACGAAGTAATGAAAGGAGCCAAGTGAACACGGCTCTGACCAAAAAAAATTGTAAAATAAAAGTGATCAAGTTCAACTAAAGTGATGAATGAATATCTTCAATGATATTGACTAGTTGCTTCAAAGAGTCAAAGATGTAATACTTCCCCTGGAAACTATGCCTGTCATAGGATTCTCCTGAGTCGAGAGCGTCTACAGTAAATGTAAGTTGATTCTCTTTTTTAAATGCTTCACGTACTTCTCCGGACGAATAAAAAGTAGACCCAAATGCCTTAATTCCGGTTGCTTCTTTGATCAGACCCAGTTCTATAATCATCCCACCGATAAAGTCCAACCTTTTTAATAAATCCTTTCTTTCTTTTTGAAAAGCCTGGACGTATGTTTTAGCCAGCAGTTGATACATATCAGAATATTCTTTCTCGGCTAAAAAAGGAATATGCCCCATCACATCATGCCATATATCTGGTTCGTCACAATAATCAAGTTCTCCGGGCGTCCGCACAAAACAAGTCATGGGCATTTTATAAGCCGAAATCATGGTATACCAATCAATCTGCTCTAAAATCAGATGATCGTCAGTCTGTATAAATGTATAAGGCGTATACTTCTGAATAGCTTTGGTTAGCTCATTTGCATGGGGACGTTTACTGTTATCTAAGCCTAACTTCGAAAAAC
>JAJCYJ010000211.1 GCA_029262975.1 Saprospiraceae bacterium | reverse complement strand
ATTAGGAGGAGCTATTATAGCCGGTAGTTGTCGCCCAAATCCTACAAAATTGATAGAAGCACCGAATATTAACTTGAACAAAAAATTTAAATGGAAAATGGTCACAACATGGCCACCCAACTTTCCTGTTATCGGAGAAGGGTGCCTGAACCTGGCAGATTGGATCTACAAAATGTCTGCTGGTAGACTGGAAATAAATGTATACGGTGGAGGTGAACTTGTACCTCCTTTACAGACATTTGAGGCAGTGAGCGGAGGATCCGTTGAAATGGGTCATGGAGCGTCGTACTATTGGGCAGGAATCGAACCAGCATTTCAATTTTTCACTTCTGTACCCTTTGGTATGAACGCACAACAGATGAATGCATGGATGACATTTGGCGGTGGACTACCTCTTTGGGAAGAATTGTATAGTCGTTTTAATATCATGCCGTTCATGGCTGGTAATACCGGCGTTCAAATGGGTGGCTGGTTTAACCGTAAAATAGAAAGCATGGATAGTTGGCATGGCCTTAAGATGCGTATGCCCGGACTTGGAGGTAAGATTATCGAGAAAGCCGGCGCTACTGCAGTGCTTTCTCCCGGTAGCGAACTCTATACAAATCTTGAGCGCGGAGTCATCGATGCAACTGAATGGATTGGCCCCTATCACGACTATATCATGGGTTTTCATGACATCGCTAAATATTATTATTATCCAGGTTGGCATGAGGCTGGTTCAGTCCTTGAATGTATCGTCAATAAAAGAGAATATGAATCACTTCCTTCTGATCTTCAAGAGATTGTACGTACTGCTTGTTATAGAAGCAATGTGGTTATGTTGTCAGAATTCGAAGCAAAGAATAATCAGTATCTTAAGAAGATAGAACAGGAAAGTAATGTTGAAATATTACGTTATCCTAAAAAAGTTATGTCGGAACTGAAATCTATCTCATACGATATATATGAGGATATGGCAGCCAAGGATGAGTGGAGTAAAAAGGCTTACGTTTCTTTTCACAATTTTAAAAAGGACATTTCGGAATGGAGCAAAAAAGCAGAAAAAGCGTTTTATGATGATATCATGTAAGTCCAAATATTTTTCTGAGCAGGAAACCTAAAAAGTATATCGAGATTCTATTATTACAATATTCTACACCTAACATTCTACATTGAACTATAATATTCACTTCGCCAGAGTCTTTTCATTCTAATATACGTCTGCGATGTCTCATGTAATTCATTTGGTCATAAAAAGGCTTTGTCATAATAGATCATTTTGGATCATTACTTTTGCGCAATGATGAGATGGGATAATTGCTATGCAGACAAAAGAACCGGGACAGGTAAAACAACACAAATACCCAGAACGGAGTATCAAAGGGATTTTGACCGATTAATATTCGCTTCTTCGTTTAGACGCCTTCAAAATAAAACCCAAGTATTCCCCCTGCCCGGAAGCACATTTGTGCATAACCGTTTGACTCATTCATTAGAAGTCTCTTGTGTTGGGAGATCTTTGGGTACCATAATTGGGCGTCATCTTTCTAAACATGACATAGGTCAGAATGACGAGGAATCTCAGCAGTTTTATCAGTTTGATTTATCCAGTGTTATAGCTGCTGCCTGCCTGGCACATGATATTGGCAATCCGGCCTTTGGTCATAGCGGAGAGAAAGCCATCTCCAATTATTTCGTTTCTAACAAAGATTTCATCATTGAAGGCAGACGTCTTAGGACATTCTTTAGTGATGCAGAGTGGGCGGACCTTGTCACATTTGAAGGTAATGCAAATGCTTTGCGGGTTCTGACTCACCCATACAGAGATAAACCTTCAAGCGGTATGGGATTGACTTATTCGACTTTAGCTTCTATTATAAAATATCCTTGTGAAGCTACCGCTATTGACAGGAAATTCAAACATCGTAAAAAGTATGGGTTCTTTCAATCCGAAAAAAATACTTTTCTCGATATAGCCCAAGAATTAAAAATGCATCGTGAAGTCGAAGATCAAATCATCTTCAAACGTCATCCGTATGTTTATTTGGTAGAAGCGGCCGATGATATTTGTTATCGTATTATCGATATGGAAGATGCACACAGGCTTGGCATTATAAGTAAAGAAAGGACAAGTGATGCACTATTAAGTATCTTAAAAGATCTTTCTTCGAATAAGAATGAAGTAGACGAAATCCAAAGGACATTTAATTCGGTAAGGGATCCGAATGATTCTATTTCCTACCTACGCGCAAAAACAATAAATGCCCTTACCAATAAGTCGGCTGAAATATTTATTCAGAATAAAAGTCGCATTATTAATGGACAATATCACAACACACTTGTTGATGAGATAGAATCTAATGCACCATCTATGAAGGATGTAATGACACTCTCAATTGATGAAATTTACAATCACCATTCGGTTATAGAGATAGAAATTACCGGATTTCATGTTATGTCACATTTGCTTTCACTTTTTGTGCCCGCAGTCTTGCGCACAACAAATATTGGTACAGACAGGATGGCTTTAAGATTAATCCCATTCCAGTTTACAGAATACGAGACTTCCGATTCTCCATACATCAAAGTTTTATCTGTAGTTGACTTTATTTCTGGGATGACAGATGCTTATGCAACAGAATTCTATCGAAAGACGACAGGAATAGATATCTCAAAACACGTCTAACAGAAGGTTGACTTTAACCTTTATCAGGATTATAAAAAAGGGATTAGTCCAGGCAGCTTTGGGGTTTAATTACCGATACATTACCTCTTTTACCGCTTTAACGACTTTGTCTGGAGTGGGTAAAAACTCATCAACGAATGGCATCGCATAAGGCAATGATGTATCCGCACTATTAACACGAGTGACTGGTGCATCAAGATGGTCAAAAGCGTATTTCTGAATTTCATAGGCAATCTCAGCAGAAATTCCGGCAAACGGCCAGGACTCGTCCACCACTACTAATCTGTTTGTCTTCTTAACTGAATTAACTATAGTCTCATGATCTAATGGTCGTATGGTACGAAGGTCAATTACTTCAGCACTGATTCCCTCTTTCTCTAATTCGACCGCAGCAGCTTTCGATACTTCCATCATCTTGTTGAAGGAAACTAT
>JAJCYJ010000210.1 GCA_029262975.1 Saprospiraceae bacterium | reverse complement strand
TATTATATGGGACTTCAACTAAGTTTTTAAATCATTTTGGACTAAAAGGGACAGCTGATTTACCAAAATTGAAAGAATTCGAAACCCCTGAGGACACTATTGGTGTTAGTGAAGAAGAATAACAACTATGGAGACACCACTTGTCAATAGAATAGCCGAAAGCGGAATCATCACTTTTAACCTGGAAGATCATTACCCGAAACAACAAATTGAACAAATTGATCTAAAAGACTATTTATTTCAGGAGCTCATCTTAAAAGAAAAAGATTTTCGACTTTCGTTAAAAGAACATGATTGGTCGAAATATGAGGACAAGATATTATGTGTGTTTTGTTCTACAGATGCCATTATTCCGGTGTGGGCCTATATGCTCGTTGCTTCGCTCGCCGCTCCAGTCGCAGAGAAAGTATTTACGGGCACAACAGAAGAATTCCTGAAGCATCATTATTACCATGTATTGTCATCATTGAAGATCTCGGAATACCAGGACGGAAGAATTGTAATAAAAGGCTGTAGCCATAAACCTGTACCTCCTGCAGCTTACGCATACTTAACTGAGCTTCTACGACCTGTAGCTAAAAGCATTATGTATGGAGAGCCTTGTTCGACGGTTCCTATTTACAAGCGACCCTTGAAGCGAATTCGCTAAGGAATTTTCACACAACTGATTTTAACTTTTTGCGTTCCATTCCAAAGACGTTTTATTGGCGCCTTTTTTGATATACATAATTTTGTAATATCTTAATTCCCTTAAAAGCAAATTGTTATGGACAAGTTAATCGTGAGATTTTGCCTGTTGTCAGGTACTGTGTTTACTTTATTAATCTTTATCTCTTCTTATGCCGGGGAAGTATCAAAGGTGGAATCCATAGCAACACCGTTACCCCAAGTAGTAAAGGCTCCAAATATTAATAAACAATTTGACTGGGCAGGAGAACCAGTTCCTATGACATCGGATGCCAAGGAAAGATTGGATACCGAGTTACTATCTAATTCATATTATCATTCGAGTACATTACAATATTTAAAACGGGCCAATCGCTATTTTCCGATTATCGAAAGAATCCTTCTTGAAAATGGAATTCCTGATGATTTTAAATATTTGGCTGTAGCCGAAAGTGGGCTACTCAATGTTTCATCTCCGGCTGATGCCAAGGGGTTTTGGCAATTCAGAAAATTGGCCGCCAAAGAACAAGGCCTTGAAATAAATGATGAAGTAGACGAGAGATATCATGTAGAAAAAGCGACATATGCAGCTTGCAATTATCTTAATTGGTTAAAAAAGAAATTTGGTACCTGGACTGATGCTTCCGCAGCTTATAATGTAGGACCTACCGCCTATAAAAGACAACTTAAAGCTCAGAAGGAGTCCAATTACTATCATTTGAATCTCAATAAAGAAACAGCAAAATATGTGTTCAGGTTGATTGCTATCAAGGAAATCATGCAAAATCCCCGCGAATTTGGATTTTTCCTAGAATCGGAACAATTGTATCCGCCACTTGAGGATTATTTTGAAGTTGAAGTCGATGAGTCCATTGAGAATTGGGGAGACTTTGCACATGAACACGGAACTTCTTATCGGGAGTTAAAAAGATATAACCCCTGGTTAAGGGATAATCACCTGACAGTCATCAAGAATAAATATCAAATTAAAGTCCCTCGTAGTTAGGGAATCGAGCGCTGTCAACAAATAAACCTTTTTAAAAGAGCGGGATCTGGAATCATACATGATTCATTCTTGCCAAACCATTTATATCGATTCTGTGCGACCCTGTTGTAGACAAAATCTCTCATACTTTTTGGAAATAAGTATAAGGGTTTAATGAGTAACCATTTTCCACCTAGTACAGTAGCTATCATTCGCAGGACATCAGAGTGGCTATAAACTTCTCCTTTATAGAGACCTACTGCAGTATTCATGTCTGAACTAAGATTCAGGTACTTGCTAATAGCTAATCCTCCAGTCTCCTGAAGAGCACAGAATTTCACTATCTTTTTATGGTCATGCTGAATTACATATTGAACAAAGCCATTACATAGCTTGCATACACCGTCATAAAAAAGGATCGGATGATCATAAGAAGACTTGTATAATTCTTCAATAGTCATAAATGATTAAGTAAATAAAGGAAGTAATAGTTCAAAAAGAATCTTGATCTTTTTAATTCTTGGAGAAGGCGCTAATCTTTCCTTATCATGAGATACATTGAAGGCGCTTTTTCATTCATAAGACATTTATTGACTTTAGTAAGAATGGCTACGTAAACAAGATTTCTAAAAGCTCGCTTATTTTGCCAATCATTTTTACTTGAATATTGAGGTCTTTGGGAATCCCCTTTTTGTGATATTTCGAGATTATTATCTGATTAAAACCAAGGCGATCTGCTTCATGAATTCTTTGATCAATGCGATTAACCGCCCTGACTTCGCCAGAAAGACCTATCTCTCCTGCGAGACATATCTTCTTATCGATTGGAATATCATGTAAGGATGATATCAGTGATGATACAATCGACAGGTCGATAGCAGGATCTGAAACTTTTATCCCTCCGGCAATATTTAAAAAGACATCCTGCTGACTAAAGTAGAGGTTACATTTTTTTTCAAGTACAGCCAGGAGCATATTCAATCTCCTATTATCAAATCCTGTTGCAGATCGCTGTGGTTGTCCATAGACCAGGGGGGTCACTAATGCCTGCGTTTCGATTAGCAAGGGACGTACTCCCTCGATAGTTGATGCTATACTTGTCCCACTGAGGTGTTCATCTCCTGGAGAAATTAATAGTTCGGAAGGGTTCGTTACGGGACGCAGACCAAAACTCTCCATTTCATATATGCCAATTTCATCTGTCGAACCAAATCTATTCTTAATCGTCCTTAGTATACGATATACATAATTTCTATCTCCTTCGAACTGGAGGACTACATCTACAATATGCTCCAGGAGTTTAGGTCCTGCCAATGAACCATCCTTAGTTATATGGCCAATAATAAAGACCGGGATGTCTGATTGCTTGGCATACTGTTGCAACTCAAATGTGCACTCCCTTATCTGGGACACTGAACCTGCCGGACTATCAAGTTTGATGCTTTGAATAGTTTGAATTGAATCAATTAATAAAATATCTGGCTTTTGTTCGGCAACATGATGCAAAATTTTCTCAAGCTGGGTTTCGCATAGAATTAGACAATTGTCAGTTTTCTTAGTGATACGCGTGGCTCTCATTTTTATCTGGTAGGCACTTTCTTCACCTGATACATATAGAACTTTAAGAGGCAGTTGACAAGCTACCTGGAGCATTAAGGTGGATTTGCCTATGCCTGGTTGCCCTCCGATTAACGTAATAGCACCGGGCACAATACCCCCTCCGAGCACCCTCTCTAACTCTCCATCATTAGGTATCGCTATCCTGCTGTGTTGTCTTTCTTTAATTTGATCCAGACGAACAGGCATGTTGCCGGAAGTCTTAAGAAGTTGAGATTTGGACGAAGTGGTAGATTGCTTGTTGACAAGTTGTTCTTCTAAAGTATCCCACTGTTTACAAGAAGGACATTTGCCTTCCCATCTGGTCAAAGCAGTACCACAATTAGTGCAAACATATTGTAATCGAGGCTTGCTCATAAAGACATATTGTTAATTTTGCTATTCATATTAAAAATATGTGTTTTATTTGTATCATAAAATGTGGTCATTACTTTGGCTGGCGTCTTATGTATGTCGTTTCGATGGAAATGATTAACTTTAATGAGAAAACAAGGAGATTTAATTCTCTTTAGAATATAGAATGAAGATTGTTTTCAATTGGTTTTTTGGGGTTATGCAGGGTACTTAGGTACCCTGTTTTTTTTCTACCCATGACATATTAGGCGCATTTCACACATTTATCACTCTGAGGCATAAGCATTAATCTTTTAGGATTAATCAGATTCTTACAATTAACACATGTGCCGAATCCAGGTTTATGGATTTTAGTAAGAGATACTCGAAGCTTTGAAAGTTTCCTTTTGCTGTGTCTCATACTTGCTTCAATGACACTTTTATTGTTGATGGCATCCATCCTGCTGATCCTTCCAATTGAATTTTCAGGACTGATCGGAGCCGTACTTTCTTCGAGATCTGCAATTTCTGCAGTTAACCTGGAGATCATCTCTCGAACTTCTTTTTCTAATTTTTTTAATTCTTCTTGCGTCATTGAATATAAAAACCTAATTTTCAACTACTTATACCAACCTTAACCCTATGAGCGAATCACGATGGACCTATTATGATCCAACACAAGGAACGCAAACTCTGGGCTTATATCATGGCCAGGATTCAGGAAATGTAGTCATATACCATAACCATATAGTCGTAATGGTAGATTTCATGGTACACCAATCTAAATCGTATTCATTTATGTTTAATCAAAATTTAGTCAAACTAAAACTACTTAAAGAAAACGGTAAGTATGACTATAAATTTGAAAGAACAAGAATAAAAGAAGAGGTAGTCTCGACTTCCGAAAAGGTAATGTCATTTTTGAGACGCTCTTTTTGCTTTTAGATTTTAGAAGAAATCCCGATATACTTATAAGCCTAAGATTTTTCTATTAATTTTTTCGCTACTTCCTCCCCCGGCGAAATCATCAAATGTTTTGCTTGTTACTTCGATAATATGATCCTCTATAAAAGGAGCACCTTCTTCTGCACCTTGTTCCGGGGACTTTATACAACACTCCCATTCCAGTACCGCCCATCCATCATAACCATACTGTGACAATTTGCTGAATATGGCTGCAAAGTCTATATGTCCATCTCCTAATGATCTGAATCTCCCGGCCCTGTTGATCCAATCCTGGTAACCACCGTACACTCCAGATTTTCCAGAAGGATTAAATTCTGCATCTTTTACATGAAACATTTTTATTCTTTCATGATAGAAATCAATAAACTGGAGATAATCCAGTTGTTGTAACACATAATGTGAAGGGTCATAAAGCAGACAAGCCCTCGGATGATTATTGGTGTGCTCTAAAAACATTTCATAGGTATGACCATCATGTAAATCTTCTCCTGGATGAATTTCATAACAACAATCAACGCCACATGCATCATAATGATCCAGGATGGGTTTCCATCTTTTTGCCAGTTCTTTAAAGCCTGTTTGTACAAGTCCTGAAGGACGCTGTGGCCAGGGATAAACAGTGTGCCACAATAAGGCTCCAGAGAAAGTTGCGCTGGCACCAAGACCAAGATTTTTACTTGCAGATGCAGCCCATTTTACCTGTTGAACTGCCCATTTCGTTCTTGCCTTAGGATTGCCTTGAACTTCTGGAGGAGCAAAACCGTCAAACATGATATCGTAAGCTGGATGTACTGCTACTAACTGTCCTTGTAGATGAGTGGATAGTTCTGTAATAACGAGACCATGACTTTCAACGACACCTTTTATTTCATCACAGTATTTTTTACTCCTGGCTGCTTTTTTGAGATCAATGCATCTACCATCCCAGGTCGGAATCTGGACACCTTTATATCCAAGACTGGCTACCCAGGCACAAATAGAATCAAGAGAATTATAGGGCGCTTCATCCCCCATAAATTGAGCTAAAAAAATAGCAGGGCCTTTTATAGTTTTCATGATGTATAGTTAACTGAAAGAACAATATAAGGCGATCAAGTAGGATAACAAACTAATTGACAGTGCGTCTGAAAAAGAATGGATATTGCTTCTCCATATTTCCTTTTTTATCCTTTCTTAGAAAGGAAACAGTCAGAATTGGTAAAAGAAAACAATTGTATGAGCCTACTTCGTGGTTCCTTCCTATAGAAAAAAATTAACTCCAATATTGGCACAATGGGTTAAACCTGTCCGCCGTAGGAGGAACCCATTGGAACGAAATGACTCAGGTAAGAAAAAGAAATAAACAGAAACTTTAAGATTAGTCATATGTAAAATACTAATGCGCTTCAAGCCAATTTTCACCTATTCCAGATTCTACAATTATGGGCACTTTCAGAGTGGGTATGGCCGTGCGCATTTTTTCTTCTACAATCACTTTTACCTCATCAAGTTCTGATCTGATCACATCGAATACAAGTTCATCATGTACCTGCATGATCATTTTAGACGCAATCTTCTTTTTGCGAAATTCTTCGTCAATATGAATCATAGCTATTTTGATCATGTCTGCTGCAGTACCCTGGATGGGTGTATTAATAGCCATACGTTCCGCATTGCTTCTCGCAAGCGCGTTCCGAGAATTTATATCACGAAGTCCGCGTTTTCTTCCGATCAGGGTCGTCACATATCCATTTTCACGGGCAGACTTTACGACGTCATCCATGTACTTTTTTAGCCCTTTATACTGTGCAAAATATTGCTCTATCAATTCCTTAGATTCACTTCTGGGTATGCCCAATTGTCTTGATAGATTGGTCGATCCTGCTCCATATATAATGCTAAAATTCACTGTCTTTGCATTTCTTCTTTGATCTGCTGTAACTTCATCGATTGCTACTCCATAGACGCCTGCTGCCGTAGCCTTATGGATATCATGACCTGCATGAAATGCGGACAGCATCGCTTCATCATTACTTATCTCAGCTATCAGACGAAGCTCAATCTGAGAGTAATCAGCGGCTAAAAGGATGTGGTTTTCATCTCGAGGGACGAAGGCTTTTCGGATCTCCCTTCCAGCTTCAGTTTTAATGGGAATATTTTGAAGGTTTGGGTTCTCTGAGCTAAGACGTCCGGTAGCTGCACGAGCCTGATTAAAAGAACTATGAACAAGCCCGGTTCTCGGATTTATCATTTGTGGCAGGGCGTCTACATAAGTTGATTTTAGTTTGGAGTACTTCCTATAATTGAGGATGTCTTTTATAATTTCATTGTCTACCGATAGTTCTGTAAGTTTCGCCACATCTGTCGAATATTGACCTGATGATGTTTTCCTCCACCGATAAGGTATTTTCAAATTATCGAATAGGATTTCTCCAACTTGTTTAGGAGAGGAAATATTGAATTCAGTACCAGCAGCATCATATATTTTTTGCCGCTCTTTTAAAATTTCTTTTCCTATCTCAACTGAATAAGCATTTAGAAAGTCTTTATCAATGCGTACGCCCTGATATTCCATCCTTGAAATAACACCCACAAGGGGCATTTCAATTTCATCAAATAGTTTTGTGAGTTTTTCCTCTTTCAGTTTAGGGCCTAAATGGTCCACTAACTGCATTGTGATATCGGCATCTTCTACAGCGTAATCACATAATTCATTCAACTCTACGGAGCGCATTGTCTTTTGCTTGGGACCTCTTTTTCCAATTAGTTGCTCGATGGGTACCATTTGATATGACAAATAACTCTCTGAGAGATAATCCAGTTTGTGTCTGAGATCAGGTTCCAGGAGATAATGAGCAATCATTGTATCGAAATAAGGGCCCTGTACCTCTATATCATACCATCTCAGGATATTGATATCATATTTTATATTCTGCCCAACCTTTATAATTTTTTTGTTTTCCAGGACTTCTTTAAAGTCTGATAATTCTAATTTGGCCTGATCCATATCCTCATCCAGGGGAACATAATATCCTTCACCTTTTTTCCAGGAAATGGCCAATCCAACGATATCCACTTGCTGTGCATCAAGACCTGTGGTCTCGGTATCAAAACAGAATATAGATAGTTTACTTAGTGCCGAAGCCAACTTTTTTCTTTCATCTAAAGTTGATGCCAATTTATAATTATGGGGAACAGAACTGAGATCCTTCTTGCCAATCTTATAATCTTCTTCTACAGGAAATTCAGAGCTATCTGCAAAGAGTGAACCTTGTTCTGCGGGGCTATCATCTTCACCTAATATTTGCTTTGCAAGTGTTCTGAATTCTAATTCTTTAAATAATTCAGAGAGTTTTGTTTTGTCAAAGTTTTCAACTTTGTACGCTTTGGCGTTAAATTCAATTGGCACATCTAATTTAATAGTGGCCAATCTTTTCGAGAGTCGTCCTTGTTCGGCAAAATTTATAACATTTTCTTTTTGTTTGCCCTTAAGCTTGTCCGTATTTTCGAGTAGGTTTTCAAGACTGCCATATTCTTTTAACAGTTTCACGGCTGTCTTGGCACCGATCCCCGGAATCCCTGGAATATTGTCGACACTATCTCCTTGAAGGCCAAGTACATCAATCACTTGCATGGGGTCTTTTATGTCCCATTGCTCATTGATTTCTTCGACACCTAATATATCTACTCCATTACCCTGTCTGGAGGGTTTATACATAAATATATTTTTTGAGACCAGCTGTGCATAATCTTTATCCGGAGTGACCATATATACTTCAAAGCCTTCTTTTTCAGCTTGTTTGGCCAGGGTACCAATAACATCGTCAGCTTCATAATTATCGATGCAAACAACCGGGATATTAAAAGCTTCGGTTATAGAGCGGATATAGGGCAATGCTATACCTATATCTTCGGGCTGGGCGTCCCTGTTGGCTTTATATTCCGGAAAATATTCGTGTCTGAAAGTTGGACCTTTCGGATCCAGGGCAAGTGCCAGATGAGAGGGCTTTTGATTTTTAATCATGTCCCAAAGAGTTCGGACATATCCTGTAATAGCGGAAGTATTAATTCCCTTCGAATTAATTAATGGACGATTGATAAAAGCATAGTGGGCCCGGTAAACAAGGGCATGCCCGTCCAGTAAAAACAATTTCTTTTCACTCATGATCTCAGATTAGAGCGACAAGATAGGGACTGTATCAGCTTTTTTGTGCCTATCTATCACGCGAGTTTCAGAAAGACATAAAAGTATAAGCAGAATGGTTATATATATTGATTGATTAAATTCTCAAAGAGTTCCTGTTTTCCGCTGGTCTGTTCCGGTTCTCCATTTTTCTTGGTGTAATTATACAGATCCTTCAGTTTTAGCTTTCCCTGTTCAAACTCCTTGCCTTTGCCTTTATCAAAACTGCTGTATCGTTTCTTTCTTAGTTTTTTATAATCGGAATTCTTCGTGATATCATCGGCAATAATCAGGGCTCGGGCAAAGTTATCCATGCCTCCAATATGAGCTAAAAAGATGTCATCCAGATCCGTTGAATTTCTTCGTGTCTTTGCATCAAAATTAATACCTCCACCAGTTAATCCTTTACATTCAAGGAAGACCAACATCATCTCGGTCAGTTCATATAGATCAACCGGAAACTGGTCCGTATCCCAGCCATTCTGATAATCACCCCGGTTGGCATCCATGCTTCCTAATGCCCCGGCATCTGCGGCCACCTGCATTTCGTGCTGCATTGTATGCTGAGCGAGCGTGGCATGATTGACTTCGAGATTGAGCTTGAAGTCATCCATCAGATCGTACTGTCGTAAAAAGTTCAGACAGGTTGCGGCATCAAAGTCATACTGATGCTTTGACGGCTCCATAGGTTTGGGCTCGATAAAGAAATACCCTTTAAATCCCTGGGATCGGGCATAATCCTTTGCCATATGGAGCATTTTGGCCAGGTGATCCAATTCTCGACCCATCTGTGTATTAAGAAGGGACATATAACCTTCACGGCCACCCCAGAAGACGTAATTTTCTCCACCGAGTTTGATAGTGGCATCTATAGCATTTTTGAGCTGTGCCCCAGCGTAGGCTACTACATTAAAATCCGGATTGGTAGCGGCACCGTTCATGTATCTTGGATTAGAGAATAAGTTGGCAGTACCCCAAAGGACTTTGATCTTATTGCCTTTCATTTTTTCGAGACCATAGTCGGTGATCAGGTTTAATCGTTTTTCTGTTTCTTTTAAAGTGTCTCCTTCATCTACAAGGTCTACATCATGAAAACAGAAATAGTCAACGCCCAGTTTGGAGATAAACTCAAAGGCTGCATCCATTTTATCTTTTGCCCTTTGTACGGCATCATCAGCATTGGCCCAAGGGTAAGACTTGGTACCGGGACCAAAGGGATCTCCTCCTTCATTGCAGAAGGTATGCCAATAGGCGACAGCGAATTTTAAATGACTTTTTAGGGACTTACCACCAATCCTTCTTTTTGGATCATACCATTTGAATGCAAGCGGATTATCCGATGCTCTTCCTTCAAACTCGATTTTGTTAATGCCTTTGAAATATTCCTTTTCTCCGATGATGACTTTGGACATGATATAAGGGTTTAGTGATTTGAGGTCGTGAATATATTAATTTATTCAGGAGGGTGTGATGAATGGATTTCAGATGTTTTGTGATTTCGGGAAATAAGGGTGTTGGAAATCGATTGATTTAAGAAAGTGGGTGGATATTGGGGTTGATTATTTATCTGAACCCTCAGGGTTGTGTGGATGCTATCAACATAAACAAAACCGGATAATTAAAAGATTCCTTTTCGTTGGCTGTAGCGCATTATCTACCAAGAGTAAATCATGTAGATGAACACAATTTATCCTTTTTAATCAGGTTTCTAAATTCTGAAAAGTTCATACTCAATCAATAAAAATAAATCAATCAATTTGCCCGACAAAAACCCTTTAGCAACCCACCTTTCCAGACACATCACCCACCTTAACCATGATATGATTAGATTGCACCTCCAAAATATTATATTGATTTATCACTAAACACTTGAATTTGATCACCACTCCCCAAAATGGATATGAAGACTGGTATACAGTCAGAACGCATGAAATAGATTACCAGAAAGAACTGACCATACCTTCGCTGATGATGTTGATGCAGGAAGCCTCTATGCACAATGCACTCCAGCTAAAGATTTCGATATGGGATGAAGGTATGGAGAACCTCTCATGGGTGATACTGCGTAAAGTAATCACAATTAAAAAACTACCTACACTTGGTGATCGTATAAAAGTATTGACTTATCCGGCCGGATTTGACCGCATCTTTGCCTATAGAGACTTTTGGGTGTATGATGAACATGGCGCCGAAATAGCACATGCTGCCTCAACCTGGACACTCCTTGATCTTAAACAACGCAGAGTCAGCAGGATCCCTCAAAGAATTCTGGATTTAGGTCTTCCAGATCCAGGTTATAGATTACCTAAACCCAAGACCAAACTGGAAGTACCCGATCAATACCAAGAGGCGTATACGTACAAAATAAGACATTATGATCTTGACTGGAACCATCATGTAAATAACATTGTGCTCTCAAAACTAATGCTTCAGGCCATTTCTGAAAAGACATATGAATCGAAACAAGTGCAAAATTTTACGGTTCATATAAAATCAGAATGTTATCTCGATGAGGAGGTGACGTTAATGCTTGCTTCAAAGGATGGTTTACAATTTGACCACCAGCTATTAGGTAATGATGGAAGGGTGGTAGCCGTGGGAAGTTCTCAATGGGTTTAAACGATTATTTTCTTGATGTGAGACCGTTCAGTGGTAGAGTTCTCGATTATTTCTTTACTGAAAACATGTGTGCTTCATCATTAGTTGTCACCATTTTTGAGAAGGTCAAAAATGTCGCCAACTGCTGTGGGGTTTGAACTTTAAACCACGCGTTAAAACGCGTGGCTACAAATATTCAACACCTCCGGCGTTGTTGATTTGTGCTATATAATAGCATCTGGATAATGGTTAATCTAACTGGCCTTGTATTTGGATTTTTAATCACGCGTTAAAATGTGTGGCTGACCTGGAATAACACCTACGGTGATGTTGTTTTATGCTATATAAAGGTATTTGAAAATGGAGGCAGAAAATTCTGAATATGTGTACTTTGAATATCCTGCTACCTAGTTGTCATCATTTTTGAGAAGGTCAAAAATGCCGCCAACTGATGTGGTATTTGGATTTATAACCAGGGGTTTGCACCTCTGGCTAACATAGTTCAACACCTCCGGCGTTGTTATTTTGGACAAATGAATTGCTCTCTGATAACCAGAAATGTTCCTTTAATTAAAGAGCAAGTGAAAGATTCGAATCTCCAGGTGTCATCATTTATGTAAGAATCAAAAATTCCGCCAACTGAGATGGGTGTTCGACTTCTAACCAGGCGTTAAAACGCGTGGCTGAGATAGATCAACACCTCTGGCGTTGTTGTTTCAATCTTCCAATTGATCAAGTATTTCATCTAACTCATCAAAGGCTTTAACTCCTACTGCATCTTCACTGCCACCCTTGATAATGACTCCTTCTTCTGCATTTAAGTGCAATAACTCTGATGCTGAAGAAATGGACTTAAAGGCATGGTCTTCTAACCTAATCTCCTGTTCTGTCCACGAAAATATTTCGGTATGGGATTGGAGATGTGCTATTTCGTCTATCACTTCTTTTGATTTGCCGCCGATGCCTTCAGGAGAAAGTTTTATCATAAACTCGTCTACTAAGGACAAAGTATTCGTCGAAAACAGCAATAGAAAAAGTGGACCTTCCACCCATTCCTTAATTTCAATAATATGCTCGAGGGACACCTGATCTACATCAAACAATAAATAATCAACACCTCGTGCTGCAAAATACCTGGCATCTGTTAAGTTTGCCACCTGCATTGCTATAACTTTACGACTAAGCATACTTTATCTTATGAGCGGCCAAAGTTACTTCGAGTTGGTATATTATGTAACACAAAAGATCCCCAGTGGTAGAGTAAGCACCTATGGGGCGATCGCTGACTATCTTTCTCTGGGTTCTGCAAGGATGGTAGGATGGGCCTTAACACAGTCCCATCGCAGTTCAATGGGTGATATACCGGCACAGCGTGTAGTAAATCGCAAAGGTGAATTATCGGGCAGAATGCATTTTAAAACACCGACTCATATGCAAGAATTATTAGAAGCAGAGGGTGTCCGTGTTGTAAAAGATCGTGTTGCGGACTTCGATAAGCTGTTTTGGCATCCACAAGAATTAGATGAAGACTAAAAGGATAAATCTTATATCAGGGCCCAGGAATATCTCAACCGCCTTGATGTATTCGTTTGCTAATCGTCCTGATACTGATGTAGTCGATGAACCCATGTATGCCTATTATCTTTCCAATACCAGTATTGAATATCATCCCGGGACCGAAGAGATATTGGCCAGCCTTCCGCACACAATGGAAGAAGTAAAGAAGCAACTAATCTTTAATGAAGTAGATTGTCCGATCTATTTTATAAAAGGAATGGCGCATCACTATGTAGATCTTGATTTGAGTTTTTTATTAGAATTAGAAAATATATTTCTAATTAGAGACCCTTACCAGTTAATATCATCTTTCTGTAAAGTAATTGAAAACCCCACTTTAGATGATATTGGACTAAAAAGAGAATGGGAAATTTGTGCGTATCTAATCAATCATGGAAAGTCCCCGACCGTACTGGATTCTAATGTGATACTTTCTAATCCAAAATTAGAATTGGAAAAACTTTGCCGGAAAGTTCAAATTCCATTTAGAAAAGAAATGTTGCATTGGGAGGCCGGGCCAATTGAAAAAGATGGATCCTGGGCAAAATATTGGTATAGCAATGTCTGGAAGAGTACGGGATTTCAAAAACAAAAGTCAAGTACGCAAAAATTACCGGAGCGTTTAATTCCGCTTTATAAAGAGAGCATGAAGTATTTTGAATTATTGAAAGGGGTTAGTTAATACAGCGTTGGAAGGTTAGCAGACGAAAATAAAACCACATTGAATTTTAATAGACGGAATGGTTTATCTGGTGAAAACAAATGTGCAAATCAAAGCTATAGGATATACAGTTGTCACCATTTTTGAAAGGTCAAAAATGCCGCTAACTGCCGTGGGTTTTAACTTTTAACCACACGTTAAAACGCGTGGCTACAAATATTCAACACCTCCGGCGTTGTTATATCGGGCATATAAAAAGCATCTGGATAATAGGAAATGATAATTCTACATGTGAGCGCTACGAATATGTTGCTATCCAGTTGTCATCATTTTTGAGAAGGTCAAAAATGCCGCCAACTGACGTGATTTTTTGGATTTTAAACCACGCGTTAAAACGCGTGGCTGACAAAGATCAACACCTTTGGCGTTGTTGTTATGTGCTAGATAATGGCATTTAAATAATGATTAAAAACAATTCTAAATGTATGTATTGCGAATATTCTGTTATCCAGTTGTCACCATTTTTAAGAAGGTCAAAAATGTCGCCAACTGCCGTGGGTTTTAACTTTTAACCACACGTTAAAACGCGTGGCTAACATAGATCAACACCTCCGGCGTTGTTGTATTGGGCATATAAAAAGCATCTGAATAATAGGAAATGATAATTCTACGTGTGAGCGCTACGAATATGTTGTTATACAGTTGTCACCATTTTTAAAAAGGTCAAAAATGTCGCCAACTGCCGTGGGGTTTGGATTTATAACCACGCGTTAAAACGTGTGGCTGACAAAGATCAACACCTTGGGCGTTGTAAAGGTAGAGAATAGAATTGCACCTTAAGCCGAAACCGGAGTATTCATAAGTAAATGGAAATAGTAAACCAGACTAATTAGAAAGAAAATCCTACATCTATTATGGATATCATACGTCTCTCTACGGATTAGAAATATTATAATCTATTCTGATCCTAAAGCAGCCGCCATGTAGTTTCGATTCATCCTTGCGATGTTATCTGTACTGATCTCTTTTGGGCATTCTGCTTCGCAGGCTTCAATATTAGAACAGAAGCCAAATCCTTCTTTATCCATTTGAGCCACCATATTCTTAACTCGTTTAGTGGCCTCAACCTTACCCTGCGGTAATAATCCCAAATGTGAAACTTTGGCAGAAGTAAAAAGCATCGCCGATCCATTGGGACATGCTGCCACACATGCACCACAACCGATGCATGTCGCAGAATCAAAAGCGTTAGAAGCTAGATCTTGTTCTATAGGTATTGTATTACCATCAACGGCTTGGCCTGTATTTACAGATATAAATCCTCCGGCCTGAATAATACGATCAAAAGAAGACCTGTCTACAGAAAGATCTTTTAAGACTGGAAATGACTTTGCACGAAAGGGCTCAACGACAATAGTGGCACCTTCTTTATAATGACGCATATGTAACTGACAGGCAGTAGTACCTGTCTGAGGACCATGTGGCCGACCATCTATAACCATACTACATGAGCCACAAATGCCTTCCCGACAATCATGCTCAAAAGTAATAGGGTCTTTTTTTTCTGAGATGAGCTGTTCATTTAATACGTCCAGCATCTCCAAAAAAGACATATGTTCGTTCGCTTCAACTTTATAGCTTACCAACTGGCCTTTTTCTTTCGGGCCTTTCTGTCGCCAGATTTTTAATGTCAAATTTATATTACCACTCATGAATCTAAATTCTTACTTATACGATCTAGTTTTTAATTCTACATTATCAAAATGAAGATCTTCCTGGTGTAATTTATGGTTACCTGCATCATCCCATTCCCATGCAGATACATAGGTGTAGTCCTGATCATTACGCATGGC
>JAJCYJ010000209.1 GCA_029262975.1 Saprospiraceae bacterium | reverse complement strand
AGGTCGCCAGGAAGTGGTGAATATCACAAGTATGCCAGGTGGTTCTATTATGTCTTTGGGAGGTCTTGCTCTTGGCAATAGTATCGGGACAGGTCCAAAAGGTATTGAAGCCGAGATCGTGGAAGTACGCTCTCTTGATGAGGTGAGAAATCTTGGTTTCGATGGTATCTCTGGCAAGATTGTATTTTTTAATCGCCCGATGGACCCAACTCAAATCAGAACTTTTTACGCTTATGGCGGCGCAGCGGATCAACGAGTAAATGGTCCGGCAGTTGCTGCAGAATATGGTGCTATTGGCGCTGTAGTAAGATCTCTTACCACATCACTTGATAATGTGCCTCATACAGGAGTCACGAGATATACGGATGGAGGACGACAGATTCCCGCCGTAGCTATAAGCACAAAAAATGCCGACCTTCTGAGCAAATTGTTAAAGAACAATCCTGTCAAATTATATATCGAGACGCATTGCAAAATGTCGGAGGTTGAAAAAGACTCTTACAATGTGATAGCAGAAATACGTGGAAGTAGTCGTCCGGATTCAATAATTTTGGTCGGAGGACATCTCGACTCTTGGGATGTGGGCGGCGGTGCCCACGACGACGGCGCCGGATGCGTTCATAGCATGCAGGTTTTTCAAACCTTTAAGCAATTAAATTACAGACCTAGAAGTACGCTGCGTTGTGTATTGTTTATGAACGAAGAAAATGGACTTGGTGGTGGCCGTGCTTATGCGGCTCAGTCAGAAGAAAATAAGGAATTTCACATGGCTGCTATTGAGTCAGATGCAGGTGGTTTTACGCCAAGAGGTTTTTCGGTTGACGCTAATGACGCTATATTTCCCGGCTTGTTCAGACAGTTGACACAATGGAATAGTCTCCTCGAGCCCTACTTTCTTTCACTGACGAAGGGCGGATCAGGAGCAGATATCAGTCCTTTAAAAAAACAAAATGGTTTGTTGATGGGATTTCGCCCGGATTCTCAGCGTTATTTTGATTTTCATCACACAAGAAATGACCGAATCGAAGCAGTTAATGAACGAGAACTCAAACTGGGTGCAGCTGCAATTACATCTATGGTCTATTTAATTGATAAATATGGTTTGAATTTTTCTCATGAGTAACTCGATAAAACTAAAAGATAAATCATTTGAAATATATCTCGACGAAGCTACTATTCAAAATCGGGTACGAGAGATAGCAATAGAGATTAATGCTGACTATAAAGGCAAAACCCCAATCATTCTGTGTATTCTCAATGGGTCATTTATATATACAGCTGACCTCATTAGGTATTTTGACTTTCCGGTTATTGTTGAGTTTGTCCGGTATTCCTCATATGAGGGCACAGAATCATCAGGCATTATCACTAAAATCCTTGGGTTAAAAACAGCTGTAGAAGGAAAAGATGTAATTATTGTCGAAGATATAATTGATACCGGATTTACAATTTCCAATGCTATTAAGGAATTAAAAAAAGAACGGCCTGCCTCCGTGAAAATAACTAGTTTGCTCCTGAAACCAGATGCACTCCAACACGATGTTCATTGTGATTATGTCGGATTTAGAATTCCCAACAAATTTGTAGTTGGTTATGGTCTGGACTATGACGAATTAGGTCGGGATCTTCCATCAATCTATAAGCTTACTAAATAGAAAGTCATATTTAGTATCGCTTTATTTTTTATATTGCGCGGCCTGTCATGGCACTTTTTGACGGGCTGTTCATAAAATAATAAGAGACATGAAAAAATTACTCATTGTGCTTTGGATTATGGCCTCCTTAAGTCATATATATGGGCAAGATGTTCCACAGGTCACTAATAAGATTTTCATCAAAAATGCGACACTGACCACTCATCCCGGAGCTGATCCGGTTGTTGGACACATCTTGATTGAAGATGGCCTGATCTCAGATATTGGCCCAAATGTCACCCAACCATTTGACGCCCGGATCGTCAAAGGAGATTCAATGCATGTATATGCTGGATTTGTGGCTACTCTATCGCATATTGGTTTAAAAGAACCTAAGGAGGACAATCAACGGCCAAAAGTGGACAGAACTGGTTATCCGCCTAATGATATCGCTGGCATTACACCAGAAAAAGGTATACAAGATCTATACCTAGCTAATGAGGGCTCGATAAGCGACTTTAGAAAACAAGGATTTGTCCTGTCCCATACGGTACCTTATGGTAAAATGATGCCTGGACAAGGATCTGTTATCAGTCTTGGTGGTGCCAAATTTAATCAAGCAGTTATATCCAGGGATAATTCAATGTATGCTCAATGGTCGTCTGCCCGGGGTGTTTTTCCTGCTACGCTTATTGGTATCATGGCAAAATGGCGCGAAATGTATAAAAATGCCGAACTGAGTATGGCTCATGCTTCCTCTTACAAAGCTAACCCACTGAATAAATCCCGACCCAGCCATGATGCAGCTACAGAAGCATTATTTCCAGTGATTAACAAACAGATGTCTGTATATTTTTCTGCTGAAAAGCATCGTGATATTCATAGAACCTTACGTCTTCAAAAAGACCTTGGATTTAATTTAGTCCTGACTGAGGTAAGAGATGTGGACAGAATATTGGACCAGGTTAAGGAAAGCGGTGCTGGTGTACTGCTGTCACTCGATCTGCCGGATGAAGAAAAAGAGAAGAAAAAAGAGAAGGACGACGCAAAAGAAGGCGAAGGAAAAGAGGATGCTGCAAAAGATGATAGTGCAAAAGATGACAGTGCAAAAGATGACAGTGCAAAAGACGAAAAGTTAGCGGAACTCACAAGAAGGCAAAAAGAAGCTGTAGACCGTTATGTAGGTCAGGCTCGAATGCTTGCCGAGCAAGGAGTGCCTTTCGCATTTTCATATTTAGATGCCAAGCCAAAAGATATACATCCAAATCTGCGCAGATTAATCAAAGATGGCTTGTCAAGTTCGGATGCATTAGGTGCTTTAACAACCCAACCAGCCGCTACGTTAGGTATTTCAAATATTGCCGGCACACTTGACAAGGGTAAGATCGGTAATATCGTAATGACTACCGGACCATTATTTGATGAAAAATCAAAAATAAAAATGGTCATCGTCGATGGAAAAATTCATTCGTACGATGTAAAAGAAAAAAAGAAAAAATCTTCAGGAGAGGCAATCGCAGATGTTTCAGGAGATTGGTCTTATAAGATTGAAGTTCCAGGCATGACTCCTTCAGGTACTATGACTTTTACTAAAAATGGAGATACATATGACTTAACAGTTACGAGCAGTCAGAATCCCGGAGAATCTGTATCAACTACAGGAATAGAACTTGATGGTAATAACATGGTCTTTAATTATACAATGTCTGCAGGGGGTATGAATATTTCAGTTGACAATGATATCACCTTTGATGGCAATACATTCGAAGGAAATGTCTCCGTCGCAGATTTTGGATCTTTTGAAATTAACGGAAAGAAATCTGACCCCGAATAAATTACAATGACAGAATTATTAGCCA
>JAJCYJ010000208.1 GCA_029262975.1 Saprospiraceae bacterium | reverse complement strand
GTACCTATGGCATTTCTATCTGGATTGGCTTGCAATTCAAGAACTTCAGATTCCAGCAATACTTTTTCTAAGAGGTCGTCAATTCCAAGACCGGTCTTTGCTGAGATGTCATGAGACTGATGCTTACCACCCCATTCTTCTACTAGAATATTCATGCCACTGAGTTGTTCTTTTATTCTATCGGGGTTCGAACCGTCTTTATCGATTTTATTAATCGCAAAAACCATTGGGACGCCTGCTGCCTGGGCATGGCTGATTGCCTCTTTTGTCTGAGGCATGATACGGTCATCAGCAGCAATTATAATAATAGCAACATCAGTAACTTTGGCACCCCTTGCACGCATTGCTGTAAAGGCTTCGTGTCCGGGTGTATCCAAAAATGTAATTTTCTTGTCTTTTACTTTTACCTCGTAAGCACCTATATGTTGTGTGATTCCTCCGGCCTCTCCTTCGGCTACATTCGCTTTTCGTATATGGTCAAGTAATGAAGTCTTTCCATGATCAACGTGCCCCATAACTGTAACAATCGGTGCACGGGGTTTCAAGTCCGCAGGATCATCTTCAATTTCTTCATCATCGTCCGAGATTTCCTCGGCACTGATAAATTCTATTTCTCTGTTATATTCTCCCGCTACGAGCTCAATTATTTCAGCATCTAATCGCTGATTAATAGATACGATGACGCCCATGTTCATACAGGACATTATAATATCTGTTGGTTGTACATCGAGTAGTCCGGCAAATTCAGACACAGAAATGAATTCTGTTAACTGAATTTTTGCGTCAACAGCAATAGCATCTGCTGCTTCCTGTTTTTCTCGTTTTACATCGCGATTATCACGGCGTATTTTTTGTCTCTTATTCGATTTTCCACCGGAGATCCTGGCCATTGTTGCCTTGATCTTGTCTTCTATTTCTTTTGCAGAAACTTGTTTGACTTCGTCAGATCTTTTCTTACCTCTAGACTGTTGATTCCCTTTATAGCTATCTGCAGTAATTTTCTTACGCTTACGCTTGCGCTTTGGTTTATTGTCACGACTGGCAGCTTTAGGCGGTGGCTCTTTATCTTTTTTAGGCTTTTCTACAAGTTTGGCAGCATCGATCTTTCCCATGATCTTCAACCCTTGTAACTGCGGGGTCTTTGCCCTCATCATTTCCTCAGGTGCACTTGCCTGGGGTACTTCTTTTGGTTCAGTAGTTTTTGCCTTTACCGGCTTTTCCTTCTTTTTACTTGGTGGTTTTTTAAGTTCTATCTTATCTACCACTTTCAGACCAATTTTTGACGCCTCGACTTTTGCAACTTTCTTTGGCTCTTCCTTCTTGTCTTCTTTCTTTTCTGCCACCGGTTCTACAATCGGGACAGGCTCTGTCGTAACAGGAGCCGGAGGAGGAGGAGGTGGTGGTGGTGGTGGGGGAGGAGGCGGTGGCGGTGGCGGCGCAATAATCTTCGGAGTCGGTTTTATGACAACTTCTTCCTGAGGCAGTCTGGTCCCAATTACAAGCTTATCCGCTTTTTCTTTTTCCTCCATCGAATTGCTAAATTCCTTTAGGAGTATAGCATACATCTCATCATCTATCTTGGCGGTAGGTTTGTTTTCGACTACATACCCATTATTTCCTAGATATTCGACTATCGTTGAGGTACCGACATTTAATTCCTTGGCTATTTTCACCAATCGTTGTGCCATATAATCTATATGCGTTAACTAGCGGATGCGTAAGTGCACCCATCATTTCTTAATTAAAAAAGTCATCAGTCTTCGAATTCTGCGCTTAATACCTTAATCACATCCTGGATTGTCTCTTCTTCAAGGTCAGTTCTACGGTTAAGTTCCTCAACACTTAAGTTGAGTACACTCCTTGCAGAATCGCATCCTATATTTTTCAACTCATCTATAATCCATTCTTCAATCTCATCTGAAAATTCGTCAAGATCGACATCATCTATTTCTTCGTCAGTATCCCTATATACATCTATCTCATACCCGGTAAGTCTGCTGGCAAGTTTAATATTAGATCCCCCGCGTCCAATCGCCAGAGAAACTTGATCTGGCTTTAGGAAGACGGATGCCGTCATATTTTCCTGATCCAGGTTGATATTTGTAACCTTAGCAGGTGTCAAAGAGCGCTGAATAAACAAATTTATGTTATTCGTAAAATTGACAATATCAATATTCTCATTCTTTAACTCTCTCACGATACCGTGTATACGAGACCCTTTCATACCTACACAAGCACCTACTGGATCAATTCTATCGTCATACGACTCTACAGCCACCTTTGCTCTTTCTCCAGGTATCCGAACAATCTTCTTCACAGTAATCAAACCATCTTCGATTTCAGGAACTTCCTGTTCCATTAGTTTTTCGAGGAAAGTATTATCAGTCCGAGAAATAATAACAGCCGGATTATTATTACGCATATCGACGCGTTTTATCACGCCCCGTACCATATCTCCCTTTCTGAAAAAGTCACCTTTAATAGTTTCACTTCGCGGTAAAACCAATTCATTGCCAGTCACATCATCCAGAATAAGAACTTCTCGTTTTAGAATCTGATGTACTTCACCAAGAACAATTTCTCCAATACGATCTGAATATCTTTTAAAGATTTCGTCTTTTTCGAGTTCCATAATCCGGCTTACCAGTGTTTGCCGGGCCGCCATTACAGATCTTCTTCCAAATTCATCTAATTGCAATTGTTCATAACACTCTTCTCCGATTTCGTAATCCTCATCAATATCGAGGGCTTCTGTTATCGAGATTTGAGCACGGTCATCCGTAACCTCACCATCCGGAACGATTTCGCGAACCCTCCATATTTCAAGGTCACCATTAGTAGTG
>JAJCYJ010000207.1 GCA_029262975.1 Saprospiraceae bacterium | reverse complement strand
GTGTGACGCTATGTTTGACAGGACTCAGATTGCTGACCAATTGATTACTTTAAAATATTTATATTGACAAGTCTTTCGCGTATCTAAATCCATTTGTCATGAATCAATTATTATATATCTCGTTGTTCGCTTATTTATTTCTGGTTGGATGCAAGCCAAATCAGAATACTGACCAACCTCCTGAACCGCCTATCTCAGAAGCAAAATATAAAACTACAGGGTCCATTGAAAGACTGGATCCGGCTATTAATAGTTTGATAGCAGAAGATGCGGTAATCGAGATTTTAGCAGAAGGGTTTACATGGACAGAGGGGCCTTTGTGGATTGCAGACGGATCGTACCTTTTGTTTTCAGATATTCCTCCCAACAGTATTTTCAAATGGACTGAAGATGCGGGAGTAAGTCTCTATTTGAAGCCATCAGGATATACAGGAAGTAAAGAAAGAGGAGGAGAGCCGGGCTCCAATGGCTTATTACTTGATCGCGAAGGACACCTTATATTATGCCAGCATGGGGATCGAAAAATTGGGAAAATGGTAACTCCTTTAGAGGATCCGCAACCTGTATTTCAGACTGTAATCGGTGAGTATAATGGAAAGAGATTTAATAGTCCAAATGATGGCGTCTTTGATAATAATTGGAATTTGTATTTTACAGATCCACCTTATGGATTGGAAGAAAGAATGGAAGATACTTTAAAGCAACTAGATTTTCAGGGTGTATTTCGTTATTCCAATACTGAAGAATTAACCTTAATCTCAGACAAAATCCCAAGACCGAATGGTATCGGACTTTCTCCGGATCAAAGCAAACTCTATGTGGCAAGTTCGGAAGGGGAGCCTATGTGGACTGAATTTTCCATGGATGAAAGTGGCGGAGTCGTCTCTGAAAAGGTTTTTTATAATAGTTCAGAACGAGATGGGAAAGGCGCCCCTGATGGTCTTAAGGTAGATAAAAGTGGAAATATCTGGGCTACCGGTCCTGGGGGTGTTTGGATTTTTAATCCTGCTGGGAAGGTGTTAGGGAAAATCAAAACAGGGCAGGCTACTTCTAATTGTGCCTTCGATGATCAAGAACAAGTATTGTATATAACTTGTGATGATTATTTGATGCGGATTAGATTAAGGCCATGACAAATGAGGAATAAATATGGCTCAAATTACTTTTTGAAATATTTTTATATTTTCTAATTGTTCTAATAACCTAAAATAAGCTAACTTTCAAATTATAATTATAAAGACTAATAAGTCAAAACAAATACTAAAATGAGAACATACTTCATATTTATAATTATACTATTAGCCTTTAATAGTATGGCCGGACAAGGCACTATGCAAGCAACAGGAAGCTACCTGACAGATGCTCATTTTGTCAAAGGCACTGCAGAATCAGTAGGTATGTCTCATCAAAGATTAGAAAAATTGAATGCCCGAATGCATGAGTATGTGAATAATGGCGAACTGGCCGGAGTTCAGACTGCAATAATTAGAAAAGGGAAGTTAGTGCACTTTAATACCTATGGTTATGCCGACGTAGATGAAAATAAAGAATTGACTGACGACGCGATTTGGAGAATTTATTCGATGACAAAACCTATCGTCTCGGTGGGCTTAATGATGCTCCATGAAGAAGGAAGATTTCAATTAAATGATCCACTCGAGAAATACATTCCTGAATTCAAAGATATGCTGGTCTATGATCAAGAAAAGGGACTTGTAAAAGCTAATAGGAAAATTAGAATTATTGATATCCTCAGACATACAAGCGGACTTGGATACGGTTGGGGCCCAAAGACTTATGTGGACTCCATCTATAATTCTTTAGATAAATGGGGATTGAAGGATACGAAAGGTTTTAGTCAATGGTTGGGAAGCGTACCATTATATTATCAACCGGGAGAAGGATGGCGTTATAGTGTTTCAACAGATGTATGTGGTCATTTGATAGAAGTGATCTCTGGACAGCCGTTGAACGAATTTTTACAAGAACGAATCCTCGAACCATTGAGTATGGTTGATACACATTTTGAAGTTCCTTTGGACAAAAAAGAAAGATTTGTTACAAACTATACTCATCGCAATGACAAACTGAACACGATTGATCATCCTGATGACAGTAGATACACCCGTCATGTCACTCATTTTTCAGGTGGTGGCGGGATGTTATCGACTTCAAGAGATTATTTGCGATTTTGTCAGATGCTATTGAATGAAGGTATCCTTGATGGCACCAGGATACTAAGCCCAAAGACCATTCAGTTAATGACATCAGATCATACTAAGGGAATCTCACATGCAGGAGGGCCAATTGTTTTACCCGATTCAGGTACAGGTTTTGGATTGGGTTTTGCTGTGACCACTGATCTTGCAGGCACAGCGATGACTGGTTCTGAAGGAGCATTTGGTTGGGGAGGTGCTGCAGGGACTTATTTCAGAGTCGACCCTGAAGAAGAACTGATATATTTATTGATGATTCAATTAATGCCCTACAATCATCTTCAGGCCAGGGAGAAGTTTCAGACTATGGTTTACCAGGCAATTATTGAATAAGACATTTAACTAGGTATAATAATAGATTTAAAGTTTAGTCAGCTTTTAGCGTATCAGTTGGATTTAAATTAGAAATTCGGATAGCCTGGTAGCTTACGGCTATTAATATCAGCATACAAGTTAGAATTCCTGCTTTTAGAAATACAATTGGATTAATTGCAACGTGATAGGCGAAGTTATCAAGCCATTTCCCAATGGCCCAATATGTCAATGGAATACTCAGAATTAGTGAAATGATTAGAATCTTTAGAAAATTCCCAACCAGTAAGCCAATGATGCCTATTTGGGTGGCTCCAAGTACTTTTCTAATTCCAATTTCACGAGTCCGTTGTTGAATAGTATATGTGGCCAAACCAAATAGCCCAATGCAGGCAAGGATAATAGCGATGATTGTAAAGGTGCCAAATACTTTGGCCGTGGATTTGTCTGCTTGATACATGGTTTCAAGTTCCTGGCTTAAGAATTTTAAATTTGCCGAACGCTCAGGTACAAACATATTCCAGGCATTTTCTATCGCTTTTCTTGTCTGCTCTATGTTCGTATCATTGATTTTGATTGCCACATTTCCCGATCCATTATTGAAATCATTATTGCTTAAAACCAGGGGAGATATCTCCGTATGGAGTGAAAAGAAATTATAATCTTCAACTACACCTACAATGGTCATGTCGGGACCTGCTTGTTGTCCACCAGTACTATTGATCTGCATACCTACAGGATCCAATGACCCAAGAGCTTTAGCGGCAGATTCATTAATAATAACAGAAAGAGAATCGTTAAATTCGATACTAAAGTTTCTACCTTTCACTATTTTCATATTCATAGTAGTGAGGTAATCATCATCCCATTGCGTCAGG
>JAJCYJ010000206.1 GCA_029262975.1 Saprospiraceae bacterium | reverse complement strand
ATTGACAACTACATTTATATTATAGGTGAACTAGGAGAAAAAATCGAGACTTTAGAAGACAATCTCCTCGAAAATCCTACTCAATCAGTTATCGAACAGATAAATGCATATAAAAGAGAATTGAACTTCTTAAGGAAAAACATTAAACCTGCCAAGGAAATGATTTTATCCTTATCTAAATTAGAATCTGAATTAATAGATAGTCGGACAGGCGTACATTATAAAGAACTTCAAGACAATATTAACCAAGCCGGCGAGTCCTCTGATAGCTATAGGGAAATTCTGTCAGACCAGCTGAATATATATCATACAACCATTAGCAGTAAGCTAAATGATATTATGAAATTCCTGACGATCTTTTCCGTCATTTTTATCCCTCTTACCTTTATTGCCGGTATATATGGGACGAATTTCGACGTATTGCCTGAACTACATTATGAGTATAGTTATTATGTAATGCTCACTATCATGATAATCCTTGCGATCGGGATGCTCATCTATTTTAAGAAAAGGAAGTGGTTGTGAATTTTCATGACCAAGAATTGTCTGTATCAGAATTTTCAGGATTACAAAATTTTCAGAATTTATAAAAAAGTTACATGAAGCACCCGGGGTTGGTTTCTCTTTCAGAGCCAGGGAGCAAGAAGGAACTTTTCAATTTTCTTAAGCACATAAATACCTATAAGCAGCATCTTATTTTCACTAATAATATATTTCAAACCACTTCGAACACAGTCACTGGTGCTCCCTTGTTTTTCAAAATCTTATCTCCAATATTATTTAATTCAAAATTGGACTTTACTTTTTGCGCAGCTTTTTCTGTAATCAGGATTTGTCCGGGAGTTGCGACAGATTGTAATCGTTGGGCAGTATTTACGACATCTCCCAATACTGTAAAATCAAATCTTTTCAAGGATTGCGAGCCTATATTCCCAAAGATCATTTCGCCAGAATTAATCCCGATACTCACGGCGGGCTTAAATTGAATATCCATCATTTTTTCTGGTAATTTTTCAATTTCCGAACGGATAGCCTGGCTGCATTTAATGGCATTTTGTAAGTGATTTTTTTCTCTAAACACAGCCATAACAGCATCGCCAATAAACTTGTCGATATAGCCATTGTGATCAATAATCTCTTTGACCATGACATCAAAGTAGGTGTTTAATAAATTGACAAGGTTATCAGGCGAGGCACTTTCGCTAATTTTTGTGAATCCACAAATGTCAATGAAGACAACTGAAGCTTCAATTACATCATTTGTAGTTAATGATGCTTCAAATTCTTGTCCACCCATGTAATTCAAAACTGTATCATCAACATACAATTTCATGATGTTGTTTTCTTTCAGTGCTTGCATCGTTTTACGGAGTTGTATTACCTGCAATATCGTTCTATCCATGGTAGATTCCAGGTCTTCAAAATCGACTGGCTTTGTCACAAAATCAAAAGCGCCCAGGTTCATAGCTATTCGAATATTTTCCATGTCTCCATAAGCTGAGACGATGACAGATTTCAAGAGCGTATTTTGTTCTTTAATTCGGGAGAGCAGGGTTAGCCCATCCATTACTGGCATATTGATGTCACTCAGCACCATATCAATATCAGAATGCTTTTTGATGGTGTCAAGAGCTTCCTGGCCATTTAAGGCAAAGAGAAATTCGTACTCCTTATTGCGGATTTTTTTACGAAATTTTTGACGGACGAGCGATTCAAAGTCCACTTCATCATCTACTACAAGTATCTTGGGCACAGCAAGTTAGATTGGTCGGCTACTAAGATAATGAATTCTAACAAGGAGAAATTCAGCAAATCCTAAAAATACTTAATAGGTCACGAATTCTAAATTATAACATTACCCGATTGGCAATTTAATGATGAAACGGGTGAATACGCCGATTTCTGATTCAACATTTAAATCACCGCTATGGGTCTTTATAATATCATAGCTAATGGATAGACCAAGACCGGTACCTGAGCCAGTTGGCTTTGTCGTAAAGAAAGGTTGGAAAATCTTCTTTAGATTTTCTTTTGGAATACCACTTCCATTATCCACGATGGTGATTTTGGCGATATTAGCATTCCACAATCCTGTTGTAATTGTCACTTTCGGCTTATAGGATTTCTCAATATTATCTGATTTTGAATACTCCGAACACGCCTGGAATGCATTCGTTAATAAGTTTAGCAATACCCTTCCGATATCTTGACGTACCAGTTTTACTTTCGGCAGATCCTTGTGAAATTGTGATACGCTTTCTACATTAAAGGTCTTGTCCTTGGCACGCATTCCATGAAATGCCAACCGAATATATTCTTCACAAAGTGCATTGATATCTGTAGCAACTTTATCTCCGCCACCTGTCCTGGAATGCTGCAACATACTTTTTACAATTCCATCGGCACGTTTTCCATGATTTGTGATTTTCTCTGTATTCGATTTTAAATCATTTAGTATTTCCCGCACTTCCTCAAGATTCCCCTCGGCTAACTCTTCTTCTATTTCTTCTACTAATTCAGCATTGACCTCTGAAAAATTATTAACAAAATTGAGTGGGTTTTGAATTTCATGAGCGATCCCTGCCGTGAGTGATCCAAGTGAGGCCATTTTTTCAGCATGAATTAACTGAGATTGAGTCGACTTTAATTCAGCCAATGCAACTTCCAGCCGATCTTTTTCTAATTTGATGAGATCAGCTTGCTTTTCTGTCCTTATAAAATCCTCAAAACGTTGATATGCCAAGTTGAATGTTCGACCCATTCTTTTTAAAATATTCCAGACTTCTTCATTAACGGATTCCCTTGTTGTGAGCACAATATATCCTTGTTGAAAAGCGACATAATTGAAAAATAGTTTTTTAAGATTCAAAGCTTTTAAGGCTTTCGCTCGTTCAGGCTCTTGAGATGCAAATAACGCGTCTATCATTTGCAATATGGCGTTTTTATCCAACTCTATTGAAAATTGCCCTTTCCCTTTTTGGAATCTTTTAAAACTTTCCAAGGAGGCAGGTGTCACGTCCATGGGATAAGTCACACTGCCAATTTTTATTTCTTCTTTTTCTCCGCTATAATTTCGCACAGCATATAAAGAATCCCAGGAAGTATGATCATCACTGAACAATGCGATAAAACAACTGTCGAGGTTACCTATTTGCAATTGTTCCATTTGTTCATACATGACCAAGGCAATATCCCTCAATTCTTCACTTGTCCGCATGGCTGCAGTTCTCGCTCTGATCCGCTCAAGTGCTGCATCAATTTGTGCTTCTCTTGCTTGTTCTTCTGCTTTTTTTAGATCCTGATATCTGCCATAAGTAAGACCCAGTACTGAGACGAACTTTCGGTAAATTTTCAAAGCATCTTCGTCGTACGGTTGATCTGACCATGCATAGATGCCAATTTCTTGATGGTATAAAAAGAGTCCGTACTGAATTGATCCTTTTGCAGGTAGGGGCAGATCAATAAATTGTCTAAAATATTCATAGTAAGAGCTGAGCACTTTACCTTTCATTACCGGAAAATACTCTTCTTGCTTTCTCCAATGATCCAATATTCCTTGTCCTATTGGGTGTCCGATCATTGGCGTAGTGGTCAGTAATTGTAATTCTTTTGAGTCGATTTTGGAAATATAAAGCCGTACTGCACCTGATTCATTAATCAATTCTCCAAACCCGCATCGAGATGGATGGACATTCAGCCCATTCAATTCACTGACTAATAGACTACTGGTTTCCATCAAATCTTCAGAACTATGCATGGCCATTGCTTTGGCACGTACGCGTTCAAGGGCTGCTTCTATTTGCGCTTCTCTTGCCTGCCTTTCCGCCTTTTGAAGGTCGAGGAAGCGAGTATAAGTCTGTTCAAAGACTTTTGCAAAACGGACAAAAATTTCTTTTTCCGGATAATCTTCTAAGGTGATAATCAACAAATATCCTTTTGAAAAATAAGCCGCATGCAATTTTTGCCACATGGGAAAATCAACCCCTTGTGCAAGAAATTGATCGACATTCTTTTTGAAGCTAGGTTGGGTCATTAAAAAGTCCAACATCTTTTTCATCACTTCACCTTCAACAACTTCCGTGTATAATTCTAATCCTGAATTCCATTTTCTGAATAGATTCCCATGAACTTCCTCCTTATCGTGTGGCATGTATTGCGGGATGAACTTTCCTCCTTTTACCACATACATCCATTGTTCGTCTAGAGGATTATTTGGATCGCATAACACAAATCCGCACCCAAATGGTTTGGCTCCTAAAGAAGATAGTTCCTCGAATAAAACTCCAGCTGCGTCGTGTAATTCATTTGATTGGTGCATTGCCATCGTGCGAGATCTTACTCTTTCTAATGATGCTTCAATCTGCGCCTCCCTGGCTTGGGCTTCCGCTTTTTGAAGATCGAGAAAGCGGGTGTAGCAAGATTCAAATACATCCGAAAAACGTTTGATAATGTGCTTGCTTTCCTCAT
>JAJCYJ010000205.1 GCA_029262975.1 Saprospiraceae bacterium | reverse complement strand
CGGCTTCACAATACTTATCCCTAGCATATCCTTCGTCATGAAAAATAATTTCAAATTCTTCGAAAGATTCCCGCAATCTGTTTTTCTCAATAAAGTATGAGATTTTGCAACAGTCATCACGTTTTGCAAAAGTATTGGGCTCAATCATTTCTTCTGTAGCCATATAATCTTTGAATTCCGGGTCCAGATAATTTCTCAAGGACATAATAATGACACCGTTTTCTTTGACCGTTTCTTTCAGAAGCATTACCAATTTTTCAAATTCACTGCGCATCATACAACAACCAACAAGTAAACAATTAATCACATCATAATAATTTTTAGGATATTCATAATGCAATACATCGACAATATCTACTGAAATATTGGAAAGCTCATTGTCATCTATATATGCCTGTAAACGGTTTAAGTAAATTTTGTTGTTATCCAAAGCCGTGACAGTAAATCCGTTTCTTGCATAGAACACACTATCTGCTCCTTCTCCACAACCCACATCAAGTAAATTTTTGTCGTTTTTCAAATATCCTAGTGCCTTTATGGCAAGGGGGTCCGGACTAAATGGATATTCAAATCCATATTTATTCAGAAGATTAGTGTTGGTTTCACTCATCGGATGATTGTCTTTTATACCTTTAAATTAAGGAAAATCCTTCTCAACTCAAAGACAGTAGACTGATCATACATTGATACACAATGCTATTAAGTTCCAGTACCGATTGAAATATTCTCTATTTAAGTCAAACTTACAATTTTGATTCTGTCCGGCATATGATGCAGACATTAGGGAGTGGCATATGAAGGTGTATGTTCAAAGCACAGGAATGAGGAAAACTCCTTGTTATCTTATAATAATCTAGGCTATTAATTACTCGGCAGTAGTGGGGTCAATAATTGTTGCAACTCTTTTAACTGAGTTGGCAGGAAACCCCCCTTGACTTGCATGTTCTCGTACCATTTCTTCATTTGGGGCAATGTATACACAATATACTTTATCATCTGTCACATAACTTTGAACCCACTGTATTTGAGGCCCCATATTATTTAATACCCCACACGAAGTTTGTGATATTCCTTTTAATTGTTCGGAAGTTAGTTTACCAGCACCAGGAATTTCTCTTTCGATTACATATTTAGGCATCTTGATTAATTTTAGTTTTCCTACTCATTTGGCTTTTCAGTTACGCCCCGTTTAGATGGTATCTGGCCTCCACATCTTTATGATTCATTGTAAGTTACAACTTTAGTGCATATAAATATAAACTTAGAATAAAACGACTTTCTCGACGATTTTATGTAATTAGAAACCCTATAAATATATACGTTTTCTTTAATGACTAATGTTATATTCCTTAGGAAACTTTAATTCCATTTTCAGAATTGGCTTTTTTGAACGCTGATAATAATTGGTGAATATTTTCATAGACAAGTGTCTTGTTTGATAATTTAAATTCGAACCTTAAAAAATAGATCCAAATTGATAATCTACCCATTTTTATCATTGATGCTTTTGAAAGAAAATAACAGTTTCAAATCATGCTATTTTGCCATCCCTCAATACAACGTTTCTGGCGATTTATTTTAGAATTATCTTTCGGATCTTTTAATCATAATTCTGCTAAGAACAAATTAATCGAGCTTGGTCTTTGGCACATTGAAACGTTTATCTAAGTGAATCTGAGAATGCAAAGCACTTTCCCATAGAGCGTCAGTTTGCGTGGATAAAAATGAGGTTAATATGCCAACTAATTTTTCGCTTTGACACCTGCTTGATCAATTAAGCTATTTTATTCTGTTCGTTCATTTTTTAAGTCAAAGCGATATAAAATACTTAGATCGATTTGGACTATTCTTTTTAATTCTTAATTATTGTGGCTATTATTCTGATAAGTTCTTCTACTTCCACCAGCAGCTCTGTGATCTTTTCAGGCTTTCCGTACTCAACTTTCTGTAGAATTTTTAAATAATTCTTGATTCCTTGAGCTCTTTTAGCGAGATTGAAAGTTTAAATATTTTATCCTTTTTAGTGTTAGCTCCCTGAGCTTCACCAAAATTCAAAGCCGAACTTCCTCCAGATCTAAGCAATTGATTTCCATAATACTGTCCAGTTAAATCATTTGGCAACTCTGCGCATAAAAACACCACTTTCGCCGCAAAATCAACCAACCTATCTTCTATATCATATTTCTTTTCCATCTTATCGACATTTAATTTTCAGCTATCAATAAGATCTTACCTGTTGCACTTGTCATTACATCTTGGACAAGTATTTTGAACTTGAATCCCGATGCTCGGTGCCCTTCGATCGCGATCTCCGCTTCGCTTCGACTTGACTCTTGAACTTGAACTTCTTTCACAATCTTATGCAACTTGCCTCTTCCGTCTCCTTCCTATCCAAATAATAAGTACAACAAAAACAGCCAAAAACCCAAATACCCAAGGCTTTACTACTTTCACCAGTTGAGCACGATATTTATTCTGTATTTCATTGAGCGCTTCGTAATTAATACCCATTTCTATGACACCATTTGCTGCTGTATAATTATTGTATTCTTTAATTAAATCAGAAAATAATGCAGGATGAGATGCTCTGAGATCAATGGTCTCACCCGGGTCTGTACTGAGGTCGTACATGCTCCATATCCCGTCGCCATAGGGTCGTCCATTTCGAGTAAGTTTATAATCACCTTTATACAATGCACATTGCCCGGCTGCTTCCATGCCTATCACATCTGTATCGGAATATATAACTGTATCTTTTTCAATTACATTTATAAGACTTCTTCCGGTCATAGGACCTGCTGGCGCCTCGATCGGATCATCGATTCCAGCTAAGGATAATATGGTCGGTGTGATATCCGTAATCATTGAAAATGCACTTCTTGATGCAGCTTGTGGGATGCCAGGACCTGAAAATATTAATGGAACACGCAACCCTCCTTCTCCCGCATAAAACTTAAAATAAGCACTTGGAGATGCGGCGGCACTTGCAAATTCCGGGCCTATATAATTAAATGACCCTTGTTCTCCCAGTCGTTCATAGTCCGTATGATAGTCACCTAAATACTTTAACCAGAGTTTCATCGACTTTACGCTACCCACACTGCTACCCTCAGGCCCGTTATCGGAAGTAATGATAAATATGGTATTGTCTATCTTTCTAACAGATTCCAGAAATGCCAGATATCTACCAATGTGGTAATCATTTGATTAAAAAATTCCAGCGTTCACCGCCATGTAATTTTCTTTATACTTTTTTTCATCTTCAGATAGGGCTTCCCACTTTTATAAAATTGGCAGCATATCACCGAGTGGAGCATCCCTCGGTATCAATCCCAATTCTTTTGCTTTTTCATATCTGCGTTGACGGATTGGCGCCCATCCGCGGCTATAAGTATCTATATACTTTTCGGTGTATTCCTTAGGTGCCTGCACAGGTATATGGATAGCCTGAAATGCCAGGTAAGAAAAAAATGGGTTGTTATCCACAGGTGTCTCTTTGTGAATTGTGATCATTTCATCTACAAAATTTCTGGAAGAGTAGAAATCCTCGGGCAACGATATAGCCATACCAACTTTGAACCAGGGAGGTTTGGCTTCTTGAGTAGGCAAGTAAGGTTTTTGTTCATAGTTGTCTGCCCCGGATGCATCAAGGATATAGGTTCTGTCAAATCCTCGTTTGCTGGGCAATGTAGACTCCGTGTGCCCGAGGTGCCACTTGCCAGTCGTATAAGTGTGATAAC
>JAJCYJ010000204.1 GCA_029262975.1 Saprospiraceae bacterium | reverse complement strand
TCATAGAGAAATTCTGTATACACCGATAACCAATTATTTACAGATCCTGCGACAGCAAGTGATGCAGAATGCAGTACCGCCTCACTTACATTATTGGCTCTTTGGTTATTGCCAGTCGGATGCCTCATCAAATAGGCAAATTTGTCGGTGGTATTGGAATTCTGGTAATCCATAATTCCAATAAGTGATGCTCCGATAAACAAGTTGCCTGGAGCAAGAATGCCTTCTTTTTTGGCTTTTAAGTAAAGATCTAACTTCCTTAATTCGCCATTAGGCTCCAGCATGAGATATGAAAACTCTGAGTTCAACTGGACAATTCCCGTTGGTTCTTGAGTCATTACTTCTTCGCCCTGACTGTATATGACTGTGCAGCCAAATACAAATACTAATGTGATTAATGTCTTCATTATTTTTAATTGTGCTTGTGAAATGTAATGTATTGATCGGGCGCAATTTAATCATATGGTACAAAATCTGTATATAGATAAATAAGTAATTTTTTATTTCGTCAGGAAGCGATTTAATAAATCCTTTATATGTTTACCCCTAACCAAATATTTGAGAAATGGAAAGCACTCACTATGATTTACTCGTGATTGGTGCAGGACCAGCTGGGGAGAAGGGGGCAGCACAAGCTGCATATTTTGGAAAAAAAGTGGCCATCATAGAAAAAGCCCAACGTGTAGGTGGGGCAATAATGAATACCGGGGTCACAGGGAAGGCCCTTCGTGAAACCAGTCTTTATATAAATGGATTTAATATGAGAGATCTTTATGGTATTGATCTCACATACAAGAAACAATTAAGGGTAAAAGAAGTCGTCCACAGGTCTTTGGATATTCGAAATGCAATGGTCAACAGGGTAAATGAAAACATAGATCTGCATAATATAGATCTGATCAAGGGAAGTGCTTCTTTTATCGATAAACACACAGTAGAGGTGATCAATGCTAGAAAACAAAAACAAAGACTTACCGGTGATATTATCTTGATTGCAACGGGATCGAAACCTGTCAGGCCATCAATATTTCCGATGGATGCTGACAATGTTTTTGATTCAGATTCTATTTTAAAAATGGCCAAAATTCCGGAATCGATGGTCATTGTAGGAAATGGTACTATCGGATGCGAATACGCCTGTACATTTAGTCAACTTGGGGTAGCCGTCACGGTTATAGGAATGTCAGATGAATTATTCCCCTTTGCAGATCGCGAGATTATAGCCATCCTGAAAGAATACATGGAAGAGAAAGGTATTCGCTTTCTAATGGGTGAAAAAGTAACTTCAATGGATGCGCATCCTAAAGAAGTAGCTATCACCCTCGGCTCAGGAAAAAAAGTAATCGCTGCGGCCGCGCTTATTGCTGTTGGCAGACAAAGTCGTGTGAAGAATTTATCATTAGAAAATGCAGGAATCAAAGTCAACGATAGAGGCGAAATTCAAATCAATCGAAAATATCAAACCGCTGCTAAAAATGTATATGCCGCAGGAGATGTGATAGGATTTCCCGCGCTTTGTTCTACCTCAATGGAACAGGCCAGAATGGCCATGGTCAACGCCTTTGATCTTAAATATAAATCTGATGTCGCCAGAATTCTCCCTTTTGGTATCTGGACAATACCGGAGGTGGCTATGGTCGGAGAAACTGAGAAAACGTTAACGGCAAAGAAGATAAAATATGTTGTTGGCAAGACCTATTATAAAAACAATCCAAGAGGGGCAACCATTGGAGAAAAGAAAGGCATGCTTAAATTGATTTTTAAAGCATCAGATACACGGTTAGTAGGCGTACATATTATAGGTGAACAGGCATGCGAATTGATATCTGTTGGTATGATGGCGTTGAACTCCGAATCAACTTTTAGTGCATTTATTGATGCCTGTTTTAGCTTTCCTTCCTTGTCAGATATGTATAAATATGCCACCTATGATGCCATGAATAATTTGAACAACAAACATTTTGGTGAGGTATAAATATTAGTGATATCTAATTTCCCTTAAATCGTGGCAGTAATATTCGGCTATTGGTGTTTCCTCCAAAGTGGATATAATTGATACAAGATTGGAGTTTCGTATCCGAGGCTATCTCATTTCCAGTATTGGGGTTTGGATCATAATGTGGAGTCTTTGAACTGGTGATCGTCAATCGGATTTTGTGTCCTTTTTTAAATACATTAGCTGTATACAGTTTGCCTATCTCAATTTCATAGATTTTATCAGATTCCATGAGCATCTGATAGCCATTATCCTCTCGATAACGCATACGGAGATAGCCAGCATCCATCCCTGAAAGATTGATAGATCGACCATCCGGATATACATCACTCAGCGTAATGGCAAAATCGGTATCCCTGGCCGAAGAGCTTACAAAAAGCTTTGCTTTAATCTCTCCTATCACCTCTGTATCTTCGGTTAATGTTGGCGTACTGAAGACAAGAACATCCTGCCGTTCTTCATTTACACGTTGATCATACGGATAAGATTTTTCATAAGATTTATCCCAGAGTGTATTTTTGGGATTAAAAGTATAACTGGCCGATGTAGCAACTTGCTCCGCAGAATTACTCAAAGAAAAATCTCCATTTAAATAAAATGTTTCTTCCTCAATTGGTTCAATCGGCCACTTTTTAAAAGATCTCCAACGGTTTGCTCCCATCACAAAAATATTGACCATTTCTTGCGAAATTACCGGGGATAAGTTCTTCAGAACCATATCGTACCAAGTGAGCAATAGAGCATCATAATCCAGTCCGGCAGCCGGACCAAAATCTATATTTCCAAACTTGGTTTTCCGAGTTGTGATTGAAGTGTGGTTCCAGGGGCCTAAAATAAGTTTAGAATGTTTTTTTACGTGATCAGAAATTTCTTCTTTATGAATTTTGTCAAAGGCTTGCCATGCCCCTTCTACGCCATAGGCGCTATCATACCACCCACTAAGCAGGTAAACAGGAACGATAAAATCTGAAAAGTCTTCCTTAATATTTACAAAGTCCCACCAGCTTGAAGAATCCGGGTGCTCCAACCAATCGAAGAATTCCGGTGCATACTCTTTCAAGATAGGTATTTCATTTAACGGACGATATTGATACCATTGTTTGCGATCACTTTCGCGCCATTCAAGACTACCTGTTTCATCGTCCCAGGTTCCACTGTGATCGTTGGCTTTTTTCCTTTTGTCCGGAAAGATATACGGCACAAACCAATCAAGCCATGGCATCGAAAATGCCCCGCCGTTATAGAAAAAATGATGGCTACTGATAGGCGTCATTTCAGGTGCTGCTGCGATTAGGTGAGGAGGTGACATGGACATGGCCTGCCATTGTACGATACCCGGATATGATCCTCCATAGGTGCCTACTTTTCCATTACAATTGGGATGGCCGCTTATCCATTCGAGTACATCATACCCGTCTCTTTTCTCATTCCGATAGGCTTCAAAAACACCTTCACTTCGATATCTTCCACGTACATCAATTAGAAAAACAAGATATCCTCGTTGTGCTGCTTTTCTTGGAAATTCCGCATAACTATCATAGTCATCAATGCCATATGGTGTGCGGTAGACGATAGCCGGCCATTTTCCAGCAGTCTCTGGGCGATATAATATAGCCCCCAGAGACACATTGTCCGAAGTCGGGATCATAATTTCTTCCCGAATAATATTAAAGGTGCTTTGGCTATATCCTGTAGGAGAAATGACCAATAAGAAAATATGAAAGAATAAATATGTGGTAAACGCTCGAATCATCCTGACAAGATAAGCATTGGTCGTAAGTCATGGTTCAAATGTTACGGAATCTTCACTTGCACCTGATGCTGACAATTTTCCAAATTATCAGTTGCTGTCAGAATCAGCCTGTCTGCCGCGGAGGCAGGAATTTTCCGAATTTAAAAATTTTCAGAATTGTCTTGGAAGGTTTAAGACCACATTTCTGATAGATTTTTAAAACTATCCTCTGAATTCTTTAATCTTGTGAATTCTGATTCAGACAAATTTTATAATTCTCGCTTCCTATGTTATTCAGGATTCCCAGAATTATTTGGGAAGATTGAGACGGTATTTCGGATATGCTTTTATTACATCTCAGTGTATTCCGATGCTGACTATTATCGTGATTCAAATAGATGGTCTCAGGTATTAAGATAGAAGTATTGATCAATTGTCTTCTATTTCTATCTTTAAACAATGATAAACTCGGATAATCTCATTAAATGGCTGACCATTTGTGCCAACCTCGCTATCCTGGTTGGGCTAGTATTTGTTATCCTGGAAATTCGCCAAAATAACGATGCTCTAAAAATTCAAAGTCAGGATGCAAT
>JAJCYJ010000203.1 GCA_029262975.1 Saprospiraceae bacterium | reverse complement strand
TTGATCTTGACAACAAGAATCAATATGAAGCTGTACAAAAAGAATTGCAAATTTTACGTGAAAGAACCAAAAGGTATGAATTATTGAATGGTTTGATAGGTGATTCAAAAGGCGCGAAGTTTTCTAATTATGCCCAAGAACTGACGCTTTCGAGGTTGTTGGCTCTGGCCAATGCCCGGCTTATTGAAATGAATGATCGCTACTTATTAGATCATGAAGTAGATGTAGAGGACTTGTTGATAATTGATCAATATCAGGGTAATACCAAAAGAGCAGTAAAGACATTGAGTGGAGGAGAAAGTTTTGTGATTTCATTGGCGCTCGCTCTTAGTCTCAGTGACCTTGCCTCCAGAAATGTTCGTCTTGAGAGTCTCTTTATTGATGAAGGATTTGGCACCCTTGACCCTGAAACACTTGACGTTGCCTTAAGCACTCTTGAAAAATTGCGGGATGATAGTGGCAAGACAATTGGTATAATATCCCATGTGGCTTCACTGAAAGAAAGGATCCAAACTCAAATTAAGGTGCGCAAAAACGCCCAGGGTTATAGTCACCTGGAGATTGTTGACTAATTGAACTAGCACCCGCAGCAATAATGATCTCTTTTAATCTCTATTGCATGAAAGTAGTTAAGAGGGCATTGATTTTTTAACTTATACATCTCTAGTTAACTCCTGCTATCTTTATGATGACCATAAAATGAATATTATGATTAGAGCCGTCTGTTTATTGATCCTCACCTTTTTGCTTAGTAATAGCTGTGCGAATAATATTCGTAAGAACTTCGCCAAGGATGGTACTGAAAAGTCTTATGTACATGATCAAGGACCTTTTTATCATGGTGTGGCCTCAGGAGATCCGTTAACTGATCGAGTTATTATCTGGACACGGGTGACACCAGAGGAACACGATGTCATTTCTGTTCAATGGGAGGTCAGTTTGGATAAAGATTTTAACAAGATTAAAAAATCGGGTATTATGAGTACCAGTCGTGTAAGGGATTACACGGTTAAAGTGGATGTTAGCAACCTCGCTGCCGGAACAGTTTATTATTATCGATTTATAAACAGGGCTACTTATTCACCAGTTGGCCGGACTAAAACTGCTCCTGCCAAGAACCCTTCGGAGGTAAATTTAGGTATTGTTAGTTGCTCTAACTATGAGTTTGGTTATTTTAATGCGTATAACGGGCTTGCAGATCAGGATCTGGATGCAATCCTTCACCTTGGTGATTATATATATGAATATGGTCCTGGTAAATACGGAGATGAAAACTTTCCTCGAAAACATCTTCCGCCCAATGAATTACTCACATTAGATGATTATCGTACGAGATACGCACAATACCGCCTTGACAAAGGACTTCAAAAAGCTCATCAAAATCATCCTTTTATTCTTATTTGGGATGATCATGAGATAGCCAATAATGCCTATAAGACTGGGGCCCAAAACCATCAAGCGGATGAAGGTGATTATGGAATGCGTAAGGCCAATGCAAAAAAAGCCTATTATGAATGGCAGCCTATCAGAGATACAGGAAATGATGAGCTCTATCGAAAATTTTCATACGGAAACCTGGTAGATATATTCATGTTGGATGAACGATTTACTGGCCGGAGTGAGCCACCAGCTGATAAAGCAGGAGCCAAAGAAGAAAGGACGATGTTAGGTGCTGAACAATTAAAGTGGTTTAAGAAAAACCTGGTTGGCTCCACGGCAACCTGGAAGGTAATAGGCAATCAGGTCATTTTTTCTCCATGTGATTTAAGTCTTGTTCGACCTGATGACCCTGTCAATCTTGACGCCTGGGACGGTTATGCCTATGAGCGGGATGATATCAGATCATATCTTATAGATCGGGTTATAAAGAATACAATTTTTGTAACTGGAGATACACATGCTTCTTGGGCATTTGAAGTGCCAGAAAACACTATTGATTATAAAGAAAGTGGAAAATCATGCGCCATAGAAATTGCAACACCAAGTATTACTTCTTCTAATTGGAATGAGTCAAGTCCTGATGACCAGGTTATAATGGCCGAAAAGGCAATTCAATCCACGAATCCACATCTCAAATATATAAATGGTCGTGACCATGGATATACAGTGCTTAAACTGAGCCGGGATAAGACAATTGCCCAGTGGTTCTATACGAGCGATATTAAACAGAAAGAAGCAAAGATTTCCATGGGTAAAGAATTGACAATCCAAAGAGACCGCCACAAGTTTTCAAATTGAAATTTGTTTTAAGATATGTGTATGGGTAGAGCAAGGAGTTAAGCGGGAAAAAACCAATCATCCATTACTGCAAAACCTTTGGTAAATTTTTGAGAAAAGCAGCAATAAGAACAGCTCATTCGCTTATGTACTAAAGAAATATTATGAAAATTCTCTATACCCTGGTTTTACTAATTGGCACCTTCATCTTATTAAATGGCCAGGAAGTGTTTGAGTATGATCCTTCGCCAGAACACCCATTTGGTCTTCCTCATCCCGACGCACCTGCCGAAATAACTGATTTCGCACCATTGATCGGATCATGCCAATGCAGTTCTGTAGTCCGTAAAGCCAATCAGGAATGGGCCGATCCGGTGGAGATGATTTGGAGATGGAAATACATTATGAATGGAAAAGGAGTTCAGGATGAGACACTTAAAGCAGACGGAGGACATTCCGGAAGTATTCGTCAATATATTGTTGATAGCAGCAGGTGGTATGTCCATTACTATAGCTCTGCTAGTCCTACAACTACGCTCTCTGCGTGGGAAGGCAGTTTAAATGAAGAAGGAAATTTTATCCTCTATCGTGAGCAAAAAGCACCCAATGGAATGGAAGGGTATTATAAAATCAACTTTTATGATATGACCGATAGCGGATTCAAATGGTTGGGAGAATGGGTGAATAAGGAAGAAACTTTTTCATACCCGACATGGAAGATTGATTGTAAGAAGACATCTTATGCCACAAATGATGTAGAAAAAGAAATAATACTTTCTAAAATCCAGGCTTTCTCGAAGGCATACATGGAAGCAGATTATGACGCTGTCACAAATGCATATAGTACAGATGCAAAGATTTTTCCGGATAAAGCCAATATAATCGAAGGTAAAGAAGCGATTAAAAAAAGATGGACCATAACAAATGGTTCGAAAATATTACATCACAAAATTATTCCTTCAGAGATAAAGTTTCTAGGTGACTATGCTTATGATTATGGGCACTACGAAGGAAAGACGAAATCCCAAAATGGCAATGAATCATCCTGGAAGGGCAAGTATGTCATCGTATGGAAAAAGGAAAAGGGAGATTGGAAAATGTATCTGGATATTTGGAATAGGGTAGAAGAGAATCT
>JAJCYJ010000202.1 GCA_029262975.1 Saprospiraceae bacterium | reverse complement strand
ATAGGGAGTTCCAGAAAATATCGACTACATCTGATCCAGTATCAAATTCCTTTGATTACAGAATTGAGGCCGGTATATCCACAGGTAGACTGAGTTGAATGTTTGTGCCCTGTGCCGCCGGCGATTGAATTGTTAACCTGCCATCCATGTCCTGGATACGTGCCTGGACAGAATATAGTCCCATTCCTGTATGCTTATTCTGAGACATATTGATGCCTCCTATTCCATTGTCAGAAATGACGATCGTGCATTCCGTCGAGCTCAATATGGTCTTAATATGGCAGCGACTTGCCTGACTATGTTTGAGTACATTGTTGAGTATTTCCTGGACGATAAAATAAAGCTTAACTTTCTTCTCCTGGACAATAGCATTAGCCAGGTTATGACCTTCTACGAGGAATTGTATCTGGTCGTTTGTATATTTTTCACACAGTCCTGCTAACGCTTCCTGAAAGTCTAGTTTGAATAGTGCAGGAGGATATAGTTCGTGAGACAGCTCTCTAACTTGTGAAGATATTTGTCCAAGCAGTTCGTCCGTTTTATTTAGTGATTTATTTTCCTTACTAAACTGTCTAATGACATTGAGGTGTAGCCGGGATGCTGCCAGGTTGGCGGATATATTGTCATGGAGTACCGAAGCCACTCTTCTTCTTTCTGATTCCTCACCGTCAATTTTCGCATTGATTGCTTTTAATAAACTTTCTTTTTCGAGATTCTCGATGCTCTTTTCTAAGTTCTGTCTCTTCAAACGGGAAATTCGCATGTAGAAGAAGTAGCTGGCAATAGCGAGCAAGAAAAGCCCAGCTGCTATGATGGCAAATGTTAGATATTGGTTTTTCAGGAGATCAGTCTCCATGAGGTCGACTTTGAGCACCTCATTTTGATATTTTTCTTCGATTTCATTTATAGCTATGGCATGTTGGGTAGTTTTTATCTCGGTATTGATCTTCATAGATTCAACGAGATTGTCATACGCTGATTTATAAGTTCCTAATTGATCATTGCATTCGGCCTTCCATCCGAGCAACAAGGAAATGTTTTGGGGTTTTTGAATATTGAGTACTGCAGTGGGGATTTTATTAAATGTCTGCAATGCTCTGACATAGTGCCCTTGCTGCATGTATGTGTTTCCTATATTGCCGTAAATTGTAAAAGTAAGGTCATTGTAATATGCTTCATCGATACCCCTTGCATAGATCAAAAGATCATCATACTCTTCCAGGGCGGCTTCAAAATTATTTTCGATCTGAACAAGATATACGGCTTTCAGTAGTACAAATTCAATATATAGTCGTTTGTAATTATTCTCTTTACAAGCCCTGATTGCTTTGTTCCATTCGATCGGTGCAATATCCCCTGCAGTATCATTTCGATAAGGTACGAAGGTTCTGTATCTCAAGTCATAATACTGATTCCACAATACTTCTAAAGAATCATATGAGATAGATTGATGAATACTAATGTAATCCCTGACTAAGGATGTATCCAATTCTACAAATATCGCATAGTCGATAATTCTCTTTACAACTTCACAGCCAATTATTTCATTTTTGGATTCTTTATATAGGTTAAAGGCTTTATTATAATACCTGAATGCTTCTGTATCATTATAGAATTCGCCCTTAAGATATTCGTCGCCAACTACTACATAATAGATCCCTAACATGTCATCTGACAGGCTGGTAGTATCGATCTGACCAATGATGCTCTCCTCCTTGCTTATAAAAGTTTTATTTTTTATTTTTTGCCAATGAGTAATGATGATTTCAGAATCAGTTATCCCTTCAGAATTATGGACCTGTGCTTCTGATTCCGTAAATTCTCTAAGAGATTTTATTCTGTCTGACTCAGTAGCAGTAATAAATAGCAGAAATAAAATTACTATAGGCAACTACTAATTTTTAATTTTAAAAGAACTGATATCGACAGATTTGCCCGGCCGTTATATAGATTTCATTCTTTGTAGGATCTTCCAACTTGAAACAAGTGTCTCCTGTATCTCCACTTTTTATAGTTACTCCTTTTCCCAAATCTAAGATATATGGAGATTTCAATTTACTCTTGTCATATGTTGCATTAATTACAAATAGCCAATCATATACTCCTCCTTTGAATAGTTTGAATTCGGGTTTGTCCAGAAAATATAATTCGCGCTCATTGGACTTTTCGTTTTTCAGATAAATTTTAAACTCGGTTACAATATGATGACATTTTTTACCTTTCCAATTGGAGCTTTTTATTGTGGGAACAATGGTTACAGCCATACTGTCCTCAAAGAATTTATCATCTTTAGAGGTGGGCAGTGGTGTACGACTGTGCTGTGAATGTATAGGTTGATCTTCAACTTTAGAAAACATGATGGTAGATACAACATCCATCATTTCCGGCATGTCGAAGGCTTTTTTAGACTTCTTTTTTCCTTTCGATTTCTTCTTCTTCATTTTTTTATTTTGTATTAGTACGTTTTAGATTATTCCATTGTTTACAGCCCAAATACCTAATCCCACTGCGTTTTTAACTTTCAACTTTTCAATTAAGTTTTTTCTATAAGTATCTACAGTGCTTTTGGCAATGAATAGCTTTTTTGCAATCTCCTCGCTTGTCATCTCATGTGCGATTAAAGTTAGCACTTCTTTTTCTCTTTGAGTAAGATGAGCTTCAATAACTCTTTCTGTTTTCTTCGAGACTGGTACAGCACTGATAAATGATTGATTTAATCTGGTTTGTATAATAGGGTCAAAGAATTTTTGACCTTTTATAACCTGACTGATCGCTTGTATTACATGATTAGATGCTGCTTCCTTCGTGAGATATCCATCCGCCCCTTTGGTCAAAGCTTTTTTAATTAACCGGATATCCGTATAAGACGAAAGGATAATAACTTTATTATCCAGTTCTTTTACGGGGACTATGAGCTCTAATCCATCCTCACCACCCAGGTTGATGTCTATCAGGGCAACATCATATGTGGCCGCTTCTATTAATGCCATGGCGTCGATCTTATTATTGGCAGTACCTACAACTACTATTTCTGCCATTTTCAGTAATGAAGTTAGGCCTTCAATAAGGACTTGATGATCGTCAATTATGATCACACGAGGATGCATATCAGCCATGATTTATTAAGTGATAAAGATAGAAGGATAGCCTGATTATGATGCACGTACCCCCATTTTAAATAATAATATTATCAGTTCAAGAAGGGTTCAGCACAATAGAGCCACAATGCCTTTCTCCAACCATAACAGCACGGAATTATCCATATGTAAAAGGAGTTGAATTATAAAATATGGGCACAATCTGACATTTAAAATTGAGTACGATTTAACAAAGACCAACGGGCATCTACACTCATGGAGACTGATGCAAATCATTAAAGTAAATAACAAACCTTACCTAAAGGTTTATTAACTTAGTGAGTCAATAATATAATCATGAAGAGAATACCTATCTATTTGCTCGCCTTTCTTTTTATTTATCAGCCCGCCCAAGCACAGCTGTTTAAAAAATTGAAGAATAGGACCGAACAAAAAATCAAACAAAGAGCGGAAAGGAAGATTGTCGAAGGCGTAAGTGAAGAATTGGCAAGACGTGCAATGAAACCTTTGGATAATGCTTTTGATGACATGTTTCGACAGAGTTATAAAGATCAATATGGAAAAGATTATGATGATTCTGATTTTAAAAATGATCCACAGGGAGCGCAGGCT
>JAJCYJ010000201.1 GCA_029262975.1 Saprospiraceae bacterium | reverse complement strand
AATGAGATGTTTGGTTTATTCCAATGATGGTACGCAATACCGAGATATAATCCTTTATCCTTAGAAGGCTGAACTGAATAATGCAAACCTAAGGCTAAATCAGAATATGCGAGGGCATTAGCCGGAAGTGACTCATTAGTTGCACCGTTGAATTGATCGACCCCGTTAAATTGATCTTGAAATGTTAGGTCTTCATAATTTATTCCTCTCTGTCCCAAGCCTAACTGGATTCCTGCACTTAAATATTGGTTAGTCTTGGCACCTAATAACTTATGAAAAGCGCCAAAAAGAGATAAATGATTTGTGTTATAATCAAACTGAGATACACGATCAGAGAAAAATTGTATGCCCGCGGCTGCCCTGTCATTACCTCCACTAAAGGATCCCTTTTTATTGCGTAGCGTAAATTTTACATCTCCCCCGGCAGTAAATGTAGTAAATGGATTTTCGAGGGCTCCGGCCCATTGATTACGGTAACTGCTCATCACCCGAAAAGTACCCGAATGCGATCCGGTTAGTGCAGGATTAAGATAGATAGGGTTTGCATAAAACTGACTGAATTGGACATCCTGACCTTTGAGAACAGGTAAATACAGAAATAACAGCACAACCATCCACCCACTTTTGAGCAATCTATCCACGTGATTCATATGGACCTAAACGATCCAAGTCAAATGATAGTATTTTTTTGTTAAGAAGCCTTTTATTGGTTATGGATGATAGTTTTTATCTTAGTCTTTTATAGCTGTAGAAGATTGAAAGGAAAAGTTACAACATTACTCACTGTATGCCCTCTCAGGGCGAAACCAGATGACTCCTCTGAAATGGTTTCTCAACTTCTATTTGGTGAGTGTGCCGAAGTGATTGGACAGTACAAACACAACTGGACACAGATTAAATGTGAATATGATGGTTATGTAGGGTGGATAGACACGAAACAAATAATCCCTGAGAAAGAGCGGACAAATGGAGATACAGCTTTGGGATTTGAAATCATTGAGAATGTCTTCGGTGATGAATATTCAACTTGGATAACGTTAGGTGGAGAATTGGCAGACTTTGATGGCATCCTTGGCAAAGTGGGTGGTAAAGTTTTTAGATATAGCGGTCAGGTCCTGAAAGTGGATCAGCTAGAGGCTAATGGTGAGCTAATTGAGAAAATTGCAAGACGACTTTTAAATGCACCCTATTTATGGGGTGGTCGGACACCATTAGGTATTGACTGCTCAGGATTCACACAGTTAATATATAAGTGCATTGGAATTCCATTACTTCGGGATTCAGTTGATCAGGCCACTGCTGGTCAGACTATAGATTTTGTATCTGCTTCTTTACCGGGAGACCTGGCATTTTTTACACAGTCGACAGATAAAATTTCTCATGTTGGGATTGTTCTTCCTGATATGCATATTATACACGCCTCCGGCAAAGTGAGAATTGATAAAATGGATCACTACGGGATTTTTAATGGAGATATTCAGGAGTATACACATAGGCTAAAGATTATAAAACGGTACTTTTGATGGATGTTTCATAACCCCTTTAATTTCTGTCCAAATTGTAAGTCAACCATGGCTGCTGGACCTCTTGATTATAATACTTGTACATCTGAGGCGTGCTCGTTTGTTCAATATGAAAATCCTACACCTGTTGTCGCAGCAGTAGTTGAATATGGCCCGGAGCAAGTCATCCTTGCGCATAATAAAATGTGGCCGAAAGGGTGGTTTGGGCTAATTACAGGCTTTGTAGAAAAATACGAAAACCCTGAATATACAGTCATCAGAGAAGTTAAGGAAGAAATAGGCCTTGACGGGAAAATCGTTGAATTTATCGGGCACTATACATTTAAAAGAATGAATCAGCTTATTATCGCTTATCACGTTCAGGCAGAAGGAAATATTAATCTGGAGGATGACGAAATTGACGAAATTAAAATATTACCATTTGATAAAGTAAAATACTGGCCAGCTGGAACAGGGTATGCTCTAAGGGATTTGCTGAGATCTAAAGGATATAATCCGGAAGAACGCCCTTTTAACTAGACATGTTAGAAGCGCGAAATGTAAGTTTTTAAACAAATCTATCCTGAATAAACAAAGAACTATTTTACAAAAGTTATTTCGCCTTCTTCTATGACTGAAGATGTTGAGAATTTCGCACTGTAGCGGTATCCTGATTCAGTAGGCGCAGTAATTGTAACTTGCAAATAATTATTTTGCCATACACTGTATACTCCTTCTTCTCCTTCTAAAAATTTCAATTGATAAGTGCAGTTATCTACCCAGTTTATAGCAAATTTGGTAAATAGACCAGAGTTTCGGTCAGTTTCGAGCTGCATTGATTCAGTTCTTTCAATATGAATGTTTCTTTTATCATCAACTATCTCAAATTGGCCTATATGCCAGAGTGAGCAGTTAACTTTAGGTTTGTCATTGTTTTTACAACTAACCGAGAGGAAGAGGATAAGCAATGTTGAGCAGTAAGAAAGTTTCATTCAGATCGACGTAAAATATGAAATTATCGGATTTCCTGTAAAAGTATAGATTTTCAACTTCAACTTTCTGATTAAATAAACATATTCCTAAAAAGTCTATTTTATTTTGAACCAATAGCCTACTATGTAGGTTACCATATCTTATGAAAATGACAAAACTAGCAACAATTGGCGGAGGATGCTTTTGGTGTACAGAAGCAGTATTTCAAGATCTAAAAGGTGTACGTAGTGTAAAATCCGGATATTCCGGGGGGCATGTTGAGCATCCCACCTATCGACAAATTTGCCAGAAAACAACGGGTCACGCAGAAGTCATTCAAATTGAATATGATCCCACGATTATTTCATACGATACATTATTGGAAGTTTTTTGGACAACCCATGATCCTACAACTAAGGATCGTCAGGGTAATGATAAAGGTCCTCAATATCGATCGGTTATCTTTTATCACGATGAAGAACAGAAATCGGCGGCTGAGCTTTCATTAAAAGAAGTAGCTTCCTCCATTTGGACTTCTCCGATCGTAACCGAATTAAATCCATTTGAAATATTCTATGAAGCCGAAAAAGAACATCAAAATTTCTATAAGCAAAATGGAAGTTTTCACGGCTATTGCACAGTGGTTATTAGTCCCAAGGTGGCCAAAGTCAGGAGTAAATTCGCAGATCTCTTGAAATAATCCGGGAAAGGCACAATGTATTGTTGCTACAAAATACATTGCATAACCGTGACATCTTGCCATTTGCCATCAATTTGACCAATTTCATTTTGGACCCCCACGATTGTATAACCTAGTTTGATATTGTAGTTAATGCTAACTTCATTAGTGCTAAAAATACGAGCAAGCAAGTGGTGATATCCTAGTGCCCGACACCTTTCCATCAAGTGTATCTTCAGCGTAGTTCCATAACCTCGGTTAATGAAATTTGGATGGCAATAGACAGATGTCTCTCCAGTTAACCTATATCCGGCGCGATCACTATATTTTTTGATAATTCCCCAACAACGAATCTCGTCCTCCTTGATAACCCATAATTCTTCCATATCGTCCTGAGTAAGTAGAATGTCTTCAAAATATAAATGTGACTTGTATTCGAGATCCATTGTTGCCTTACCCAGATAGCGATTATATATGTTTGAAATCTCCTTACAATCGCCTTTCGTTGCTTTAATTATCGAAGAATGCATGATCACTAACTTAGTCCAATCACAATATCTACAATTCATGGAAGACTTCAAAAAGCAAAAGTATTTGGTCAAATATGTATTAATATGATGCTAATCAAGTCATAATTAATACTACTTTCGCGATTAGTTTAATAATGATTTCGATTTATAGAATTTTAAAAATATTTACCTATGAAAAAGGTGGTTGTACTGGGGCTTGGCAAGGTTGGAACACTCGTAGCCATCCTTTTAAACAAGAGATTTGAAGTAACTGGTGTAGATAAAGACACGCCTCATTACAATTATGAGCTCCCCTTTTCGATAGAATCTGGTGATGTAACATCTTCAGAATTTTTAGAAGATTTATTTGCTCGTCATGATGCAGTCGTATCGGCACTTCCATATTACCTCAATAAAAAAGTAGCAGAAGTCGCCCACAAAAATGGTGTTCATTACTTCGATCTAACAGAAGATGTTGAAACCACAAATTTCATTAGGTCAATTGCTCATAATTCCAAATCAGTTATGGCTCCACAATGTGGATTGGCACCCGGACTAATCGGTATAATCGGCGCTGACCTGGCTGGCAATTTTACCAAGTTGCGGGACATGGAATTAAGAGTAGGTGCACTGCCTCGTTATCCAAATGGACTTCTGGCATATAGCTTTACCTGGTCACCAGCAGGTGTAATAAATGAATATCTGAATGATGCAGAAGTAATTCATAACGGTGTGCGCAAGATGGTGCCCTCTCTTGATGGTTTAGAATATATAAATATTGAGGGACAGGAATTTGAAGCATTCAGTACTTCCGGAGGATTAGGAACAATGTGTGAGACATATGCCGGCAAACTTGATACACTTAATTACAAAACCATAAGGTATCCAGGTCATGGTCGACTGATGAAATTTTTGATGTATGAATTAATACTAAAAAAAGATAAAAAGTTACTTGAAGAAATACTTTCCAAAGCTAAACCACCTGTAAAAGAAGACGTAGTCTATGTATACGTCGTAGTCGAAGGATGGAAGGATGAGCGATTACTTAGAGATGAGTATTTTAAAGCTTTTTATCCAATTGAAATTGACGGCGAAATGTGGCGTGCAATCTCATGGACAACAGCTTGTTCTATTTGCGCTGTGGTAGAACTTGTTGCTGATGGGAAACTGCCTCAGGAGGGCTTTATCAAACAAGAAGATATTAAGCTTAGTGAGCTACTTGCGACCGACAGTGGATCCTTCTTCGTTGATTAAGACATTTGTTGCGCAAATATCCTTCCTTTAAGATACTACCGTAAAAATTTAATACAGACAGGTGTCGGCACTCCATTGGTCACCTTTGGGTTTTGGAGCAATCCATTTGTTTGATTAATACTGAATGCAACCAGGTTATCAGAATCCTGGTTAGCCGCAACAAGATATTTGCCATCAGGGCTTATCTCGATATCACGAGGGATATTTCCAAGAGAAGATTGGTGGCTAACAATAGATAATTGGCCTTGTTCATCTACATCAAAAATTGCAATATTATTATAATTGCCTCGATTAGAGACGTATAGATTTTTACCGTTAGGAGTGATTTTTATAGCGGCACAATTACCTTCATCATCTTCTCCTTCCTGTAAAGTTGAAATCGTCTGAAACTCCTGATAATTATCGTTTGCATTTGGTTTGAAGGAGGTAATCGTCGAGTTTAATTCATTGACCACATAAAGAATAGGTAGTACAGGGTGGGGGACTACATGTCTCGGCCCCGATCCTGCAGGCGCTTTGATGGCTTTTTTGGAAGTGATCAACTGGCCTGACGTAAATTGATGAAACCTTAATGAGTCTGTTCCTAAATCAGCGGAAATAACCTCACCGTTTTTTAAATGAGCAATATAATGGGCATGTGCTGTAGTCTGCCTTTCTGTTTGTCCTTTTCCTTTATACCTGATAACATTTTGAGCACTGCCCAGTCTACCTTCCAGGGTTGTAGGAAATGATGTTATGCTGCCAGTTACATAATTAGCGACAAAGACATGAGTGCCCTGGTTACTTAGTGAGATATGACATGGAGCAATGCCTTCACTTGATTTAGTATTCAGTAAGGATAAACTATGATCCTCATTGATAGCAAGAGCACTTACGGAACCATAGAATTCATCTGTGAACCCGCCTGTCTCATTCACTGCATAGAGTAACTTTCCAGTAGGATGGACAACAAGAAAAGATGGGTTATCTCCTGCTTCGAATGTTTCTTTGACATTGATGACACCTGTATGCGCATTCAGATAAGCCAGGTGAATGCCCTTTGCCTTTCCTTCTACATGTCCCTCTTTACGAGTATATGTACCAATATACATTGTGATATCTTCCTCAGAAGGAATAAAATTCTCAATAGATTCTTGAATCTCAGGAAGTGAACCCGTCTCATTCTGATTATCACCTTTAGACGAAGGGTTACAAGAAACCATTGTAATTGTTAATCCGAGGAGAGTTAAATATTTGAGCATTCGAATAATTTTCATGGAGCGCCTCAAATATAATGAGATCTATCTATAGAATTTCTGAAAAAGCTAAAGAGTATATTTAAAAGATTGATCATTCATCAGGCACTGATTTTTTACCGAACATACTTTCTCTTACTTCGGATGATTTTAGATTGCGGTAATTAACCGTTACAATATCGTCTTTTCGATAAATAGACTTTATAGGAAACAGCGTCAGAAGTTTTTCCTGAAGAGTCTTGACAGGTATGCCCATAGGCATATTACGATATCTGAAAAACAACATATCTTTTTCTTTCACATAATTCATATGTTGATTTAGTCGCTTGAGAATATGATCGTTTAATGCATGTTTAGTGGGTCGTTTAGTAGGAAATTTTAGGGTAGAGCTGAGCAATTTAGAATCATTATCCAACGAAATACTATTACGACCGGCAGTCATAGCAGCCAATGAGGTTGTTCCTGTACCCGAAAAAGGATCTAAAACAGTGTCGTTATAGGCACTATACATCTGAATCAGGCGCTGAGGAATCTCAATAGGAAAAGCAGCAGATCTGGTTCTAAGACTGTCAATCGTCAGCTTCTGTCTGCTTCCTCTTACATCAGTCCATTGATCAGAAAACCATGAATTTCTTTCTTCCCAAAATATCGCGCTTCGACTACGATTTTCCTTCTCATCTTTAGTAAATACCCTCTTCTCACCTTTTCTCATAATAAGGATATATTCATGTTCCAGTGTAACATAAGCTCCTGCAGGAAGCATACCGGATCCCATGAATTTATTGGGCGCATTAGTCGGCTTTCGCCAAATGATAGAGGGTAGGGTATCAAAACCTATTGAGTGACAGATATTATTGATTCTGCTATGGTTATGATAAATCCTAAATCGGCCACCAAGATTTCTGGTGGAATCTCCAATATTAATACACAAAAACCCACCTGGCTTCAGAATGCGATAAACTTCTTTCCACGTTTTGTCAAGCAATTGGTGCATTTTATCGAAAGCATGTTGGCCATCTGCTTTATTAATGTGAGCTATAATAGATTTGTCATTCGAGCCAAAAGACTCATCCCACATTTCAACCATGGGGTATGGTGGGGAAGTGACAACAAGGTTGACTGAGGAGGACGATATGTTGAATTCTTTAAAGCTGTCTGCAAGGATATATTTATGACTTGTACTTTTCACATAGCTAATATAAGAGTCCTGAATGTGCTCAAGGCAATGAAGGTGGATTAACTCTCTGAATTTTTAATAATTGGTTATTATGACATGTTTACTTCATGTGGATACAGGTATGTTCTTATTAACAAGTATGCACCAAATATGACAAATGGAACGCTTAATAATTGACCTAAACTAAAGATCAATTCCTTCTCAAAATATGCCTGGTCTGATTTAAAATATTCTAAAATAAATCTACTGGAAAATACTAGTACAATCATGATCCCAGTAAGCCTGCCTCGTATCTTCACCAACTTCTGATGATTATAAAAAATGAAAAGAAAGATAATAAGATAAACCAGGGCTTCGTATAGTTGGCTTGGATGTCTTGGTATCATATCAGTGCTCTTGAATATAATTCCATAATTGCCCCCAGTAGGGATTCCTACAATTTCGGAATTCATAAAATTCCCTACTCTTATGAAAGCACCAGTTAAGGGTACTGCAACCGCAAGCGCATCTGTCGTCCCAAGAAAAGAATAGCCTGTATGTCGACAAAAAAGCCAAACTCCAGATAGAACACCCAGCGCACCACCATGACTTGCCAGACCTAAATATCCCGTGAACTCCCAAACATTATTAATCTTCTGAATAGGCATTAGCATTTCAATTGGATTATGAAAATAAAAGATCGGATCGTAGAATAGGCAATGACCCAATCTGGCTCCGACTATAATGCCAATAACTATATAAATAAAGAGCAAATCAATTTGGAATGATGAATCGTAGGCTTTTGTAATAAAACCTTTAACTAATCGTCCTCCAATTATTAATCCGGTGGCAAAAAATAGCGTGTAATATCTCAATGAATGGAACCCAAATAGTGAAATGAACTCAGGGTCAAGATCCCATGTGAATATATATTTATGCATCAATTGATCACTGTGTAATCACGAACCCTGACAACATACAATTTGTAATAAAAATATTCCAATTACAGAAATATGGTAATTGGAAAATGTAACTTTTTGAACTTCCTGTTTCCTAATTATTGAAAGAATTTCATTTGAGTCAATCGTGTCCAAAAAATTGATACGCTTTATAAAAAGCCAACTTTTTCCAAATCGTTCAAAGTTCATAGTTCAGGCTTTTAAATATGATTGAAAGTCTCTTTTTAATGCGGCTCATCTTTGTACTTATCGCAGTCGGAGAAAGATTTACAATCTCGGCAATTTCGCGATATTTATACCCTTCTAAATGTAGAATAACAATGGCCTTTTCTATATCAATTAATTGATCAAGTATTTCATAAAGCAATCTGATATCATCATCACAGTAGGTACTATATATTTTTGATGGTAAATCCATAGCCTCTGAAATATTCACTTCTGGTCTGAATTTTTGACTCCTTTTACGATTCAATAAAGTATTCAGACAGACCTTGTATACCCAAGTGCTGACTTTTGAAGCTTGTCTGAAGTCCGGATAAGCACGCCACAACTGTAAAATCACTTCCTGTCTTGCATCATGGTAATCATGATTTTGATTGCTGTAGACACGACACAGACTATTGATGATCCCCTTGTTATGATCAATTAATAAAATGAAATCTTTTTCCAATTTGGAAGGCATATTCTAAAAGAAGAATGGTGTTCAATATATTAGTAACGCATAGGAGACTAATTGTCACACCCTAACTAAGCTTTTTTGAAGTATCCTGTTTACTGGCTAAGAATTCCAGCACTCACAAGATCAAGTTGTAATTCTTCTTTTGCCCAAAAAACTAAGTAGCAGTCCTGCTAACATCATAAGGCATCCCAACCAGACAAGGTTGATCCCTGGAAATATATTCGCTTCAACAATTAAAAGATCAGACCTCGGTACATCGTTGGCTATCAGCAATTCGAGTTCTTCATTGGTTCGCATATCCTGAGCCACTCTGAAAGTCATAGACTCAGAAGCAGGATCAATATTCGAGAATCTGATATGAAGACCTGTTACAGCATTATAATCTTTGATACTATATTGCTGCGCATTGCGCAGGATGAACACTGGTTTTTGAATTGTTTGTATCCCACCCTGAGTCGTAATATTTAATAAAGCAGCAATGGCTATATCCCCTTCCTGGGCTGTATAATTATCGAAATTACCACTTCTGTCAAACCCGGAAAGTGTAACATTAAAACTATTCCATTGGATCGTTTGGTCACGACTTAGTATGACGTCTTCATATTGTAATTTATCTTCTTCTGTAAAGATTTGAGCGAATGAAGATTCGGGTACTTTAATTTTTATACCTAGTTTATCGATAACCACAGGAAATTGGAATACCAAAGCATTTTTCAATCCAAGTCCGGGTGTAACATTCAGTTTTTCTCCGGTTCTCTTAATCTCAATTTCTAAAGGAATGCCCACCGTTAGGTCATATTTTGTGCTATCACCATGGTCACTATCATTAAAATCATGATTGAACATGGGACTTCCGACGGTAGCGATATAAGTTTCTTCTTCAAAGGTGGTCCCCGGACTAACCAGATGCGACAAGTACTTCAATGAATCTTCTGTATCCTTGGCCTGCTCAATTGATTGCATGTGTGGTGGAGGGGCTGCGGCCGTAAAGACATCATAAGTCAAATTCCTGTTTGTTCCGGGATTCAGCGCTTCCACTTTTGTAAAATCACGATTATAGATAGCTGATGGGAAGGTTGTAAAACCGTCAACAACTTCTTCTTGTTCATTGATTTTTGAAAATTCAAGTTTATACTTCCGCAAATTTTCTACAAGGGTATCACCTTTAAAATTAATCCAGTAGCCTGAAGTGAAATATGGCTCGTCTTTAATGAGCACAACTGCCTTATCGATACCATCTCCTTCTGCAAAATCCTGTTGCACAAATGCCGAGGCCGTAATCGTCTCGTTATTTAAACCGCTGAACATTATTCCCAATACTAAAAATCCAAATCCGAGATGCGAAATTACAGATCCGGACATCTTCAGGTTTCCTTTCAGGAATGAAACCAGGTAATTAAGATTTGCTATAATTGCAAAAAGTCCGGCGAATAAGAATACATGATGTTGCCAGGCAAAAGTCCTCAACACTGATCCTATGAGCGCTGTAAATAACAAACTCACAGCGATACAAGCCAGGATATGTTTTACGTATTTTTTCTTATAGGATAGCCAATTGGCTCCATTATATCTGAGCATTATAGATAACCCGGAAAGAACTCCGATAAATACACCAATCCAAAGCTGATATTTATTGTTATGATGCATGGCATCATCTATGGCAATCGGAATATGATTTGGATCCCAAATCTCAAAGATTTTATTATAAACAGGAAGAGAAGTGGATGCAGTCATAAGAAGACCAGAGAAGAAAAGCACCAGTGCTCCGACAAACATCCAGAATTCCCGACTGTAGATATGTTCTTCTTTAGGTTTTGTCGGGATTGTTTTGCCACCAACTACATATTTATAAATACCAAGTCCTGCAAAAAAGAATATAAACAAGAGGAGCTGAGATTCCAATCCCATCGTCGTAAAAGCATGTACAGACGTGTCACCAAGAATACCACTTCGGGTTAAGAAGGTAGAATAAAGGACAAGGAGGAATGCTAACATATAGTAGACATATGTAGTCTTAATAGAGAACTGGGTAGATCGCGCAATTAAATTAGTGTGAATGCCTGCCAGGAGGACAAGCCAGGGAACTAATGAAGAATTTTCTACAGGATCCCAGGCCCAATACCCACCAAAAGTCAATGCCTCATACGCCCATGCACCTCCCATTAAAATACCTAATCCAAAAATAAATGCACTGAATAAAGACCATTTAAGAATGGGTTTCATCAGAGCCATATGATTGTCCGCGGATAAACCTGCAATGGACATACAAAATGGAATTGATACACTCGCAAATCCAAGAAAAAGAACGGGGGGATGAATAGTCATCCAGTAATTCTGGAGAAGTGGATTCAGACCACGGCCTTCTATTAAAGTCAGGTAATCTGCATTGGCAAAAATGGGTGCTTGATATACATCACGAACAAGAATGAACGGATTGCTTCCAATCTTGAAATCGTCCTCAAAAAATGGTATATAAACGCCGAGAAGCATACTGGTTAAAAACACTTGAATCAACGCCAGTGTGATCATTGTCGGTGCCGTCCATTCTTTTCCTTTGGTCATGAAAATCCAGCCCAAGATGACATGCCAAAACATCCATAACAAGAAACTGCCTTCCTGGTCAGCCCAAAAAGCAGCTAACAGATATCGCATGGGAGAACTGTCAGAGACTGTTCTATAGACATAATCATATTCATAGAATCGCGATGTCATGGCAAACAATACAAGACCTATGATAAGCAGAATACTGATACCATGAACGATATATCCCCATTGACCGAGTCTAAACCAGGAAGTATCCGTCTTTATACTTTTGTAATATGACCAAGCGGAAAACAGCGCGCTGACAAATGCCAATGTTACCGCAAAATGGCCTAGATAGCCAAGCCACAGATGTTCGCCTATATAGGTAACTTCACTCATTTAAGAGCCCAAAGCAGCTTGTTTACGCAAAGCAAGTTCCTCTTCCTTGTATTTAGAAGGACATTTCAATAACATTTCAGATGCTTCGAAAATACCTTGCGCATTTATTTTTCCAGTGACAACGATTTGCTCAGAACGTTCAAAATCCCGTCGTTTAGGTTCCCTCACTTCAACTTGTCTTGTCTCATTATTGCTATCTGTTAGATAGAAGCTGAAATAGTTGGCATCTTTTTCAGGATTGTAAATCATCGGCTCATTCTTAGCAAGTTGTCCTGCGATTTTGACTCGAGAGCCGTTTAGCTCAGCCTTTTCAAAAGTTGAAAACGTACTTAGATCCTTTGACGATAAAAACATCAGTGTAATAGCTATGGCAATTAGGATCAGTGCTATTATATGAGTTCTTTTCATTATTTGTTAAATATATATTTACTGTGGATGCAAAGTTAACGTATCTAATAGGCAGGTTCCTATCAGAACGATCTTTAGAATACATCTAAATAGTCTAAATGTACGCCATATAGATGCGATTTGCCCCTAAAATGGGTTTATACGCAAAAAAAAGACAAAATAGTAAAGTGAGCATTAATCTTTTATGTGCTGATTTTCGTTTACTTCCCTAATATTTGGAAATTTGTAATGTGAATAAATATAACGAGGTACTTCATCTTGACGGGGCAACGGTATTAGTTGAAGACAGAATAATCCTCAAGGATTTGCATATCGTCCTAAATGCCGGTGAGTTTTGCTATTTAAAAGGTGAAACGGGGTCAGGTAAATCTTCTCTGATCAATGGAATTTATGGATTGCTCCCGTTAACTGGCGGGCGAATATATTCAGCCGGGCAAGATTTATCTGAATTGACCCGATCTTCACTTCCTTTTTACCGGCGAAAATTAGGATTGATTTCAGATATTTATCCATTATTTACAGATTACAGCGTATTCAAAAATTTAGATATCATACTTTCTGTTATCGATTGGCCTGTGGCAAGTGAACGTGAAAAAAGAATTAATGAAGTACTCGACCAAATGGGCATTAATAATCTTCAGGGAGAAATAGTCAAAGACCTCCCATCGGGTATGAGACAAAAAGTCGTCATCGCCAGATCTGTCTTAAATAAACCATCACTGATACTTGCTGATAATCCTATGGTCTATCTTGATGACAAGAGTACCGAAGACGTTATGAATCTATTTATTAACCTGGTTCGGGATAATAAAACTTCGATCCTATGTGCGATTTCTGATGAAAGCCTTATCGAAAGATATCCTGCTAGATCTTATTTCTGTGGCGACGGGACTGTGACCGAGAGCAGGTGATCCAAATCTAATAAGTTTCTCTTCTGAACTTTAAGGGCATCTTAAAATATTGATCCAATTGACCCTCATATAGAATAATGTAATTAACCAGGGCTTCTCCCTCTTTATATAAGATAAGTATTCTACCTCTAGGGTAAGAAGAAAAACTTTCTTTGGGTTCGAAATCAGCATAAAGCGCAAGGTCCGCACCATAATGGTCTAACGCATACCTGGAAGGGTATTGGGTGAATTCGATAACTGCATCATCATCATTAGTAGAGATATGCGCGATCAATGTCGCAATCTCTACATTCGGAAATAATCTCCTGTGATCTTTCTTAATAAGAATCCGAACCTCCACATTCGGGGGACTGTGCAACACAACATCGTAATTCAGGTACTTATCTTCCTTTACAGGAGATACTTTCATCCATCGCTCGACGGGCTGGAAGAATTCCAGATTAAACTTCTTTATCTTTTTTGAAAATGACTTTGTATATAAAAAGTCAGATTGAGCACTTAATTGTGATGAACAAAGCAGTATAATTAGAATCGGAAAAAGTTGAAAAACATAGCCAAAAGTGAAATGTTTCATACCATACATTTATGGTTTAAGTAGTTTTTCAGCTTCAGATATTTCTTTTACGGGAAGTTTACATGTCTTATTCTGACAGACATAAATCATCGTTGCATCAGCAACGTACTTATACTTTAACAGTGGCAGTTCACTTTCTACTGTAGACCCAATATATACTGCATTAGGTCTGTACTTTTTCATCATTTCGTGGGATTTAGAGATAGCCTCAGATCCAGATATGGCTATTTCAAAGGGAGGATGAACCATATCTATTTGTAATTGTAACCAATTAGAATAATAACTCGGTTGTTGTGAACGAGCGATATTAGGCCACATATTAGAAAGCATTTGTGTTGATTTCTCCAGATAAGATTGATCATAAAATAATTCTCCTAAACGATATAAGTTTCGAGCCATGACAGAATTAGAAGATGGAATTACATTATCAGCTAAATCTGTTTTTCGGGCGATCAAGGGAGGATCTATATCTGATGTAAAATAAAACATTTTACTTTCTTCATTGAAAAAATGGGTCAATGTATAATCCAAAAGACCTTTGCTTTTGTCAATCCAGCTTTCATCAAATGTAATCTCGTATAATGCCAGAAAAGCTTGAATAGTCAAAGCATAATCATCCAGGAAAGCGTTGATAGAAACGGCCCCGTCTTTATAATTTCTCAATAATCTGAAGTCCTTCTTCATTTGATCGTGGACAAGCGCATGGGCACTTCTTAATGCTAAGTCAAGATATTCTTGTTTCCCAAAGGCCTTATATGCGTCTACATAGCCTTTTATCATTAGAGCATTCCACGAAGTCAGTATCTTATCATCCAATCCCGGACGGATACGTTTTGCTCTTTCTGCCAAAAGTACTTCATTAGCTTTTTCAATAATCGTATTTATTTCTTCTTCACTCTTATCATATCTCACGCCTATAGTTTTGGCATCTTCTGTGATATGTAAAATATTATTGCCATGTTCCCAATTTCCAGATTGTTCGATATTATAGTAATCGATGACAACCGAACGTTCTACTTCATTCGTAAATATCTGCGTAATTTCATCTAGTGTCCACACATAAAATTTACCTTCTTCCCCTTCGCTGTCTGCATCAAGAGAAGAATAAAATCTGCCATTTTCATTCATCAATTCTCTTTCGATAAATTGAAGACTTTGTTCTACTACTTTTTTATAAAGAGGGTCTTTTGTCTGTCTGTATACATCGCTATAGAGCGATACTAACTGACCATTGTCATAGAGCATTTTTTCAAAATGAGGAACCAGCCATTTGGCATCAACTGAATATCGGGAAAAGCCTCCTCCGGCCTGGTCATAAATACCCCCTTTTGCCATCATATCGACCGTGGTGACCAATGCTTCTATAGCGGATCTGTCTTCATATAAAGTGGCATACTTTAACAAGTAATCGTAGTTATTAGGCATTGGAAACTTGGGCGCACCTCGTCGCCCACCATCGATCAAATCAATTTGCTTGACGAAACCTTTGACCATACCCTCGATATCTTCTTCAGAGTAAGGCTGGGGGGTATTAATTGCTATCTCATCAAGGCTATTAATTCCGGCGACTAATTGATCTGCGCTACTCTCTAAACGCGCATAATCCGTGTTTTTCAAATCCGCAAATTGCTTCAGAATGTCCATCCATCTATCCTTGGGAAAATAAGTTCCGGCCCATATCGGTCTACCGTCCGGAAGTGCGAAGGCATTTAATGGCCAGCCACCTCGGCCGCTTACTAACTGGGCAGCAGCCATGTAGACATCATCGACATCCGGGCGCTCTTCTCTGTCTACTTTGATCGGAAGGAAATGCTCATTCATCATTGCAGCAACTGTACTGTCTTCAAATGATTCATGTTCCATTACATGACACCAATGACAAGCAGCATAGCCAATGCTTACAATAAGCAACTTATTCTCTTTCCTCGCTTTTTCTAAAGCTTCCTCACCCCAGGGATGCCAATCCACTGGATTATATGCATGTTGTAATAGATAAGGGCTACTCTCGTTAATGAGTTTATTGGGCGTTTTTTGTGAATGCACCTGGCTCAGATTTTTGCAGCCCGTAAGGCCTAATATGACTAAAAAAGTAAATCGAAATAACGGATTCATCCGACAAATCTACTTCCGATTATATCTCTTTCCTAAGATATCTTAAATTTAGAATCGTTTAATATGATGAAAATGGTTAAATTAACATCCAGCTGATAAGTATAATATAAAGGGAAAATGACGAATGAATTGGTTATGAAAAAATGGAGGCGTCTTGATGGCACCCGGATCAATGATGATTTAATTTTTGCGGTGGAGCAAACACTCATTCGGGAGCAATCGGCTGGTCATCGCTTAAAAGTATGTATCGGCAGTGACTCCCAGGTCAAAGGAGAAACGATTGAATTTGCGACTGTCATCGTATTTCTTAGAGAGAAAAAGGGAGGATTTATGTTTATCAATAACTATAAAATGACGAACAGAATGAGTCTAAAAGAGCGCATGATCACCGAAGTTGCCAAAAGCGTGGAAGTGGCTTATAGTTTATGTGACTTATTAGATAAATACAAAGTTGAGTTAGAAGTCCATGCCGATATCAATACAGACCCAAGCTTCAAATCCAATACGGCGCTGAAAGACGCCATGGGGTATATCCTTGGTATGGGATTCGTTTTTAAAGCCAAGCCAGATGCTTTTGCCAGTTCCTATTGTGCGGACAAGGTAATATGACAATTATCAAAACTTTCGATGAGATCAGTAATCTGAAGGACACATATATGATAATACCTGCGTTATATTAGTGGTTGAATTATAAGGATTAAATGATTAGTGTTTACAGACTTTATATTGTTGGTTTACTGCTCTTTATGTGGATTTGTGCGACACATGGGCAAGCCGGTAAAATAATCGATGAACGATTTCTCTTTAAGGAATATGATGATATAACAGAACAACTTGTCATCACACATCCGGCTTTATACCGATTTATTTCAAGAGATAGTCTTGATGCATTAATAGCAGATGGAAGATCCAAAATCCATAAATCTATGGATCAATTGTCATTCTATAAATTGGTGAGTCCGCTATTTGCTGCTGTAAGTGACGGTCACTCCAAAATATTGATTGGAGAAAGCCTGTATGAAAAGATTTATGAAAAGAAAGGAATTTTCCCTTATAAGGTGTGGATGGACAATGAAGATCGCCTATTTGTAATTGACACACAACTAGACGAATCTGAAATCCCTTTAGGTTCTGAGATTACAGCAATCAATGGTGTGCCTGTGGCACAATTTATAAATGAGGCAGTAAAATATGTAACCTATGAACATAAGAGTTATCGAAATTCTGTCATCTCCGATAACTTAAATTGGCTCCTCGCACTAACCTTAGATTATGAGGATACGCTTCAAATTGAAATTAATAATTCTCCTTCAGAATCTTTAACGGTCTCATTAATACCCTTTAAAAAATGGAGGCGCAAAATTAAAAGAGCTCGAAAGAAAAGCTCCAAGAGGCTCCTTGAAATTGAAAATAATGAATATAAGAACCTTGGAGATCAAATTGGGTATTTGAAAATTCATGAATTTGGCTCCTATGATATTGCAAGATATATAGAGAACATCAGGACTATATTTCAACAAATTAAAGAGGAACATATTTCATCGCTTATAATCGATGTAAGAGATAATTCGGGTGGTGATCCCAGGTATGTGGAAGCTTTGATTCACAGCATATCCAACATTCCATTTTGCCGCACAGAGATGATGTATCAATTAAAAAAAGGGCGGCCAAATTCTTATTACAGGTTATTAGGTAATACAGGAGAAGGCATTGTGAGATTTGCTGCTAATCATATGATCTATTCCGGATACGAAGATGCATATCGAGAACCTATTACATTCGACAATGAATTTAATGGTGACATTTATATATTGGTCAATGAAAAATCATATTCAGCTGCTGCCACACTAGCATCTGTCATCCAATGTTATGATCTGGGTATCGTGGTCGGTGAAATGACCGGTGGGACAAGGATCTTTCAGGCATATGGTTTAACTAAAAATTATCCTCGTTCTAAATTTACATCACTTGTCTCATCAACAATGATTTATACTGCTTGTTCAGGATTTGAAGACAAAAACGGATACCTCGAAGGTGTGGTTCCCGATCTTGTAGTCACCCGAAAAATTAATGATATCCTTGCTAGTCGTGATGTCCAGTTAGATTACATCTTGAAATTAATACAAGAAGGAGGATACGAAAAGCGATATGACTAATCAATCCGTTTAGGATGATGACGTAGCCCCTAAGCGATCCACTCACCTGACCAAGTCCCATCGGGACTTCATATGGGTACCAGCTCACCGCTCCAGAGTTTGTTCTCTGTATCCACAAAAGGGATCTCTTCCCATCCCCATAAGGCCGATAATTCCTCAAATACTCTAATACTTGTCCCTTTTCACTTCTTCTTCTTATTTTGCTGGACAATCTTCACTATGAAATTTAATGTTGGATTATTGGGAGGTGGATCATGGGGAACGACCGTCGCTTCTCTTGCTGCGCGTAATTGTCCCACCACAATCTGGGCACGAAACCAGGATACGGTTGACGAGATAAATAGTTTTCATCGCAATAATAAATATCTCCCCGGAGCAACTTTGACTTCGACTTTAAAGGCCTCTAATTCCATAGAAGAAACAGCCCGGGATGCAGATGTTATTGTTATGGGCGTGCCGGCACAACATTTTCGCCATGTCCTCAAGACAGCACGACCTCATATTCGTCCATGGGTACCAATCATTAGCCTTTCTAAGGGCCTGGAAATAGGTACAAAAATGAGAATGACCCAGATCATAGAAGCTGAAATGCCCGGACATCCGGCAGGCGTCTTAACCGGCCCGAATCTCGCCAAAGAAATAATTAATGGTCAGGCTGCCGCAAGTGTCATCGCCATGGTGGATGGCACGATTGCTGAAGCCCTTCAGCAGGTTTTTCAGACAGGCTTGTTTCGCGTTTATACCAATCATGATGTCATCGGCTGTGAGCTTGGTGGTGCTTTGAAAAATATCGTTGCAATAGCTGCAGGAATGGGTGATGGTGCATCCGCCGGAGACAATACAAGGGCAATGATTATAACCCGGGGGCTTGCAGAATTAACAAGATTGGGCGTAGCGATGGGAGGCAAGCCAGCCACATTTTCCGGATTGACTGGGATGGGAGATCTTGTGGCTACATGTGTTAGTCCTAAAAGCAGGAATCGATATGTTGGCTTTCAATTAGGTCAGGGAAGATCGCTCGAAGAGATAATAGATGAGATGTCCGAAGTAGCTGAAGGAGTAAAATCTGCTAAAGTGGTAATGGAACTCGCTGATGAATATAATATCCAGCTACCCTTTGCTACAGATGTTTATAAAGTGCTATATGAGGGCAACACTGTGAATGATGCGTTCAAAGGATTAATCAGACATAAAGTAGGTTCAGTAGCTGAGCCTGGATAAACATATCGTTTTCAAAACAAAGTCACAATTACCTGTTGGCTTCATCATGTCAACTATTACCTTTAGTCAAGGGGTAGTATTTTTTCTTTGTCCCATTTCTTAAAAGTATTGTAGACGAGATATGATGCTATTGAAAGCACAATTATATTTTGAATAACTGGTGTGGCATAGATTCCTGTGATTCCCCAATACATAGGCAATATAATGACAAAGGGTATGAAGCATACGACTTCACGTAGCACCATTACAATACCAGCCACCCTGGCATTTCCAATGGATTGATATAAGATGATACCCATAAAGAAAAATGAAAACATAAACCCGGGCGACATCATTATTCTAAAGTTAAAAATGTCCTGACTCGTGAATACAGCATCTGGTAGCATGAGTCCAAGAATAGCAGTAGGAAATATTTCAATAAGCGTCAATAAAACTGTTGTCAGGATGGTGCTTCCAAGGGAAAATATCCAAAATGCTTTTTTTACGCGCGGATAATCCTTGGCTCCAAAATTAATCCCTGTCACCGGTTGCATGGCGCTGGAAAATCCAAAGCCAGGTACAAGCATCAGAATCAACACACGATAACAGGCTCCCATAAAAGCAATGTCCCAATCGTCTCCATAGATGGCGATCATTTTAAAGACGACGATTTGCTGTACGACGAACATCAATTGCAGCATCATGGCTGAAACGCCCACAGCTAAAATTGGTTGTACCATTTTTCTATCCAATTTGAAATAGCTGAGGTCAACTTCATAAGTAGTTCGTCGCGTCGAAAAGTACCAGATATCCAAAACGGCAAAAATGACCATCGAGATAACTGTAGCGTATGCAGCACCTGCAATCCCCAGATCCAGGTATCCTATAAAAATAGGATTGAGTATCATATTGGCGATCATAGATATCATACCGATGATCATGGCATCCTTTATCTTTCCTTCAGCACGTATCAAAAAATTGACTCCTACCGCAAATATTTGGACAGAGGAACCCAATATCAATGTACGATAGTACAATACGCCTAATCTTAGCACTTCTCCTTTACCTCCTATAGCAGATATCATATCCTCCGCAAAAACCCATCCTGCAATCGTCAGTAAAATGGAAACGATGATAGATAAGGAAGCAACAGTTCCGAAGGTTTTCCGCTGTTGCTCATAATTTTTACTGCCAATGGCCATGCTTAGCAAGGATGATCCCCCCACACCAAGCATAGCCGCCAGACCATTGGTGATAAATGTTAAAGGAAAGGCCAGCGAAACAGCCGCCAAAGCCTGTTCTCCTAAGAATTGGCCTATGAATAGGGCATCCACAAATGTATTGATACTGTTGATCGACATGGCCAATACAGCCACAGGTGTGAGTTTGGCCATTAGACGCCACATATCTTCCGTACGAATTTCTTCTCTGAGCGTCATTAATAGTGAACCTTTTAACCTGGTAAATCAAGTAGGGTGCGAAGATTAAAATATTTTCCTCTAATAAATCATTAGACCTACATTCTAAATAGAAAAATGTCAAAATCCATAATCAGTATTTTAAAGATTGGTTGGCTGGAAAAGTAGCCGCTCCATATAACCCACAGACATCGAGGAGTAGAATGAAATGGAGCGACGACAGACAGGCGCCTTTGGCGAAAAATGAGGTATCTGCTGCTCTCTGGCTGTAGCGGAGCGGAGGACAGTGTGCAGCAGGCTGGTATAGAAGTGGGCCGGCCCGGATCCTCAATAAGTGGAGCGGTCATTATTATTAGCTATCGCATTGTGATGGGTGGTGATGATGATCTTGTGGATCTGGTGGGGGAGGGGAAGGCGGGTTGATTGAATCTGGGAGACTTTGGACATCGAGAAAGTTGGAGGCTTGATTAGTATTAGTTTAGTTCTATAGGGAGTGATATCAGATATTTTGTGTTAGGCATTAATTCTATATCATGATTTCGAACTATAATGACACTCTTTAGGTTGTCAATTAGAAAAGGAATATATTTCCTTAATGCATCTGGATAATCGTCTTGTTCTTTAGGTTGATCAGAATATTCAAAATGCCTTAAGGAATCAATTTTTAAAAACTTTAGATTCGTTCCTTTTATTTCGCCATTATTATCGAGGAACAAATCGATTACTGCATTTCCAGCAGATTTATTACTGCTTAATGAGTCTGGAAGTATCCAGAAATTTTCAAAACCTTTAATAGAATAAGGTGAAGGAGAAGACAAATATATTTCTTGGCTTTCTAAGTTATGGTTCTTCGGATGTTGACAACTTCCTATAGAAATACTTAAACATAATGTAATTGATACTAAAATTCTCATTGTTTTTCCTATTTAAATGCCGGAAGAAATCTTGCAATTGGAGGTTTAGGGAATAAAGAAAATTGTGTTTTTGTCTTATTATATAAACCTGTCGCATTATTACTGCTCACCTTACAAAATACGTTCGCAGAAATATAATCATGGTCAGTAAAACCATTAAATATCAAATTATTATGTGCGGAATCGTACTTCTTACGAAATTCGTTGGTTGAGACATTTGAACTAAGCGGTATTCCAGCTTGGAGCGTAACAATTTCTTGAAAAAGATAAGCTCCAACTTCGAAGATTCTGACACTGACAAAGGCATGTATCACTTACATCATGATAGTGTAAACCATGATGAACCTCATTTATATCTCTGTGGTATGAAAGCCTCGGATATTCCTGCTTTTAGAAAAATTGACTCCAGCTCTTTTGCTTTAAGATATGGCATCAATTCTGACTTCATCATGTGCCCTCAGTGCTTAGATAAAGTTTCATAACTTCGAAAAGCTAATAGCTTAAGTTATCGACTCAACCAATTAATTGCCCTATTTTTATTTTGAAACAAGTTTATATGCCATGTGCTGCGCATTTATATAACTGTCTCTAAAAATTATGGTATCACGATTAATACTCATCGAAAGGATACTTAATTCAAGGTCATGTAAATAGGCCTTATCGCTTTCAGGAATACTAATTAGAATCAATGAATTTCGCATATCGAATGAATACTCATATGATGATGAATCTCTCTCAAAAAGTTGAATAAATTTATTGTCTATTAAAACTCGAGAATCAGTCTTAGGTATATACCATTCACCTACGAGTATATCAACTGCTTTATCATTATTCTGGGCACAACCCAATAGTAAGAATGCAAATAGAATTATGTTATTTAATTTTATTGTTCTCATTGTTTCGGAGCTGTGTCTCTGTATCGCGTACCAGAATAGGTATTGATAAATGGCAGAGAAAATCGTTTAGCATTATTTCTAAGCAACGTGCCTTGACCCTTAGCACCTTGATATAAGCTTCTTGGCGTAAAAGCATTCATGTCTACTGGAGGAATTCCCAATGCTTTAATTCCTCCATGGGTAATCCTTTCAGTACTTTTATCTAAAGACATTGATGGATATAAAGCACTTCCATATTTCGCGGCAAAACTCGCACAACTATAAGTGCAATTCCCGCTATCAGAATTTGATGTTGCTTCTGAAAGACTATAGTTAACACTTCCTCTATCATTATTCAGAATTTGGCCTGCATTATAATCTTCCTCTGGTGTTGAACTAAATTCAATGGCGGCATCAGCAACTTTGCCATTACGTGTAAAATTCAAAACATCATCTTTTGAAAAATCTCCCGGGATTCGTGATATAGATCCGCCGATAGACATCCCAGGATCTCTCGCAAATTGCTCAGTTGTAAATTCTTCCGTAGCAGCAACTTCAAATATAGAATAAGTACCACTAGAGACAAACTCTCCATCATCGTTCAAACTATAATTTTCAACAGCAAATGATGTATGTCCTTGATCGCCTTCACCGGTCGCCCATATTAACAAAATAGGATCTTCAGCAGCCATCCCAGAAGGGTCAATTAAATTAATAGGATTATTCAATGTATAATTATAAGGATTGAGTGAAGCAAAATTACTTGCCAGTGGATCCACCCCTGTAAATCTCCCTATTGCTGGATCATAAAACCTCGCGCCATAATCCAACTACCTTTCGACACTAAAAACACAACCTTTCAAAAGCTGTTGAAGCCTTCCATCCGTTCCGGTTCAATGGTTTAAAGGTCATTTAGACCTTTACCATGTGGGATCGTTTTTTCATCCTTTTCCAACTCTTTTGCTGGAACTCTAAAATTAACGATTATCGATCTCTTCGTACTATGGATGCGCTGATTCCTGACCTTCAAGCGCAAAAAGCTTATGCGTCTTGATATCTGCGCGAGGTTGTAAACCTCTTACAGCGTATACTTTGGATAGCGGGGAAACTTATTACAGCGTTAAGTTTGGACAGCGGGAGATTATAAAACGCAAAAGGCGTACGCTTGATATTCAAGCGCGAAACGTAAGTTCCCTAGCAATGGCTATTTTAATCGACAACAACCTTCTCTCGAACTGTTGATATAAACTCTAGTAGGTCTTCTAAATCTTGATCAGACAGTTTTTCAGAATAAACCCCTTTAAGTTTATGATCATTATTTTTCAAAATAATTTTGAGGGATTCGACTTGACCTAATTGGTCTAATTCTCCGATACTATTTATATAATTTTCAAATAATACTTCATCGCTGCTTTGCTTACTATGGCAAGCTCCACAATCATATTCAATGAACAACTCTTTTCCTCTTTGATAAGACTCTTCTACGCTCCCTCCGCGCTTGCAGCTCGTAAAAACCCAAATAGTAACAAAGCAGAGAATTATTAAAACATTCTGTAATCTCACTATAATCAATTAGAGTTGTCCTTTACAAATTTATTTATCCTATCAACAGAATTATTATGTGTCTTTTCAGAATTTGCACCGGTAACTGAAATCGCCAACTTATACAAATTAAACAGTGCTGATTTTGAGACACTCTTACTACCATTCATATTAGCCCCCATTAAACCAGAACCGTCAGAAGTGTGCTTAGGGTCACTACCACTAAATTCTAATGCTAAATTATGACCTAATTCATGTAAAATCAATTCAGCACCACTTGATCCACTTAATGAACTTGCATCAAATATCGACAAGTTACTTTCAAACTCACCTCTTCCAATTGTACCATCGCTCCCTCCAGATTGCTTAACACCATCAACAACGACACCAACGAAATCAGAATCTGATACTTTATCTAAACTATTCAATTCTTGAATATTTAGATCAAAATTCACATTTACTCGAACCTTATTATCTGTAAGTCCTTTTTCAGGAGAATCTAAAACTCTTGATAAGAAAGATGTTTTAAACGATCTAGATGCACCAGCCTCAGCTTTACCCATTGAAGATCTGAACATGAAATTATCCTTCGATGATTGATTCAGCACTTTCATATTCACTGAAACAGTAACGTTCCTACTTGTTATTTGACCCTGCGCATTTCTGATATCATTAACATTTACCTTTTGAAGCCCCCATAAATCAATACTACCTACAGGTTCATTCTCCGCATAATTATAAGTACTCACATGCGGGAACTGATCACTAATAGGATCTACGCCTATAAACCGTCCAATGGCCGGATCATAAAACCGTGCCCCATAATTTATCCATCCTAATCCAAAATCCGGGTGTAGCTTACCCACCCGATTCACGGTTCACTCCACTCACTGTCCCCCAGACATTGATCACGCTCTATCGCGTGAATCATTCGCTCATCATTATACCGATAATTGTAATCCTGCTTTTTTCTTTCTTGCCAGGGGCCTTCCATTTCCAGACCGCAAAAGCGCTTTTTACAAAGCGTTTTTACTTCACATCCGCTCCTCGTACCTGCGGGGCGAAAGTTACGTTTCACTAGCACACGAGACATCACATGTCTCGAACATACTCGTTCACCAAATGGATAGTAATTTCCTTCATACAGTATTTCTGTGTTGGGATCAATTAATCCGCTACTATCAATGTCTGCAAACACCACCCTGCATACCCACCCACTTTGTGGTTCACTCATTTCAATGTCCCCAGGACATTGATCACGCTTTAAAGCGTGAATCTTTCGCTCATCTAAATGATCCCTTAACGCATATTCATATTGCCAATTAGAAGTAGGGCAAGGGACAATCTCTGCTTCAAATTCTTTACCGAAGCTTACTTCAAAGAATTCATGTAGGATTATGGATTGATCCGCTTTGAATTCGGTAAGCCCAGTAGGAATAACAGATGAATTGGATATAATATGATCGCCGTGATATTGATCAGTATTGTCAAGGATACCTCCTATATATTGATTTTGATCACAGGGTTCAGA